>NZ_MUGT01000136.1 GCF_002217205.1 Flavobacterium branchiophilum NBRC 15030 = ATCC 35035
TTTCTTAATGGTTTAAAAACAATAACAACTTAATATTAAAAAAAGGTTGAAAAAAAATCTCAAAATGAAAAAAACAGTAATCCTTTTTATACTATTTTTCCAAATGGTAAATGCCACCGAAAAAGACAGTTTGCAGTTAAATAACTCGTTTTCAAAATATTATTATCTTTTGGATGATGATTGTGATGCATGTGGTTGTTCTGCTAGTGGTGGCAGTATGGGATTTGCTTCGATGCTCAATTCCAATTTTGTTGGTATTCGCTATTTTAATCAACAATATAAATCCACAGACGGGTTATATACCAATTCACCTTGGTACACCGAAAATTTCAATACCACACAAGTTTGGGCACGAATCCCTGTAAAAAAAAATATACAGATTTCAGTTTTAATTCCTTATCATGCACACAATAGGGAAACAACTACTGGAAAACAATCAATAAATGGCATTGGAGACCTCACGGTTTTAGCCATGTATCGCTTGTATCAAACCCAAACGGACAGTACTTTTTTTGCACACACCTTGCAAATAGGAGGCGGACTGAAATTACCAACTGGAAAATATAACGACGCCAATTCAGGCACAATCAATCCGAGTTTTCAAGTAGGAACGGGTAGTTGGGATTACCTTTTGGCAACCGAATATATTTTGAGAAGAAAACAATTTGGATTGAATACCATGTTGAATTACGTGATTAAAACCGAAAATGAAAAACACTATCGTTTTGGCAACCAGTGGAATTATGCAACCACTTTTTTTTATTTGTATGAAAAAGATGCCTTGTCTTTTGCACCTCAATTGGGATTGGCTGGCGAAACCTATCAAAATAATTACCAACACGGCATACAACTAAACGAAACCTCAGGAAATGCCTTGTTTGGCAAAATCGGTTTTGAAGTTGGTCGCAATGCTTTGTCTTTTGGTGCCAATGTGATGCTGCCTATCAAGCAAAATTTAACCGGAGGCAATGTGGAAGCCAATTACCGTTGGAGTATTAATTTGAATTATTCGTTGTAATTTTTTAGTAAACAAAATTTGAAGCCCAACAATTTGTTGGGCTTTTTTGTTTTTCAAAAGTTTTTCTTATAGTTCAAAAGTGTGGAGTTGTACCCCCGATTGTATCAGAAAGCGAGATTATAGCTAGGAAAACGACCAAGCCATTTGGTTTATAAAATTTTGAAAATAATATGATATTGATTATTTTATATCAACATCATAATATATATTATACAACACCAATCGAAACTTCAAAACCTTCCGCATTTCTGACGTTAAAAACAGTACCGTCTTCAAAAATTAAATATTGCCCTTTGATTCCTTTTAAAATTCCAGTATAGGCATTGTTTTTTTCTAAATTCAAACTATTTATTTTACTAGGATATTGTGTTACAGGATAGTGTAATTGTAATAAAACAGGGTGGTAATCATCAAAATAAGGCTGAACTTCTAGCGGCAACCAAGGTTTTACTTGTTGTCGAGTTTCCATTAAATGACCAGAAACAACGTCGTTTTTGAGCATTTTTTGCCAATTGGTTTTATCTGCAAAATGGTTTTTTAGTGCCACCTCGGTGATGCCGGCCAAATACCTATTGGGTACTTCGATTATGGGAATGGCTTCTGTAGCTCCTTGGTCTATCCATCGAGTGGGTACTTGCGTTTTTCGAGTAACCCCCACTTTTATTTCGCTCGAAAGGGCCAAATAAACAATGTGAGGTTGCAATTGTACGGCTTTTTCATATTCTAAATCCCTATCGGCTATGCCTAAATGGGCTTTACTCAGTTCTGGTCGCATGATCCAATCGCCTACCGCAGCCGAACTCATAAAGCAATCATAACAATATCCTTGTCTGAAAATTTTCTTTTTTTTGTTGCAATTCAAACATTGATAACCCAAATGTTGCACTTGTATTGTTTTGTTTATCAATTGATTAACATTTAGAAAACTATTTTCAAAAACCATATAATATTGAATGGGCGAGCCTATTTCTGTTTGCATTTTTGTGAGTATTCCTTGGTATTTCATAAAAACAGTTATTTTTTTAAATTTTACTTGCGGTTTTATAAATTTTGATTATTTTTGATAACGATGTAAAATTAGTATTTGTTTTTTTAATTTTCATACTAATAAGCAACTAAAAAACAATAAAAACACATACCTCATGCTTTTTCCATTTTTAAATTCAGTTGCCAGTTGGTTTCTCAAACAACGGATTCATCAAATAGAATTATTTTTGAAATATCCACACGAAGTTCAGGAAGAATTGTTGATGAATTTAATAAAATCGTCAGAAAATACAGAATTTGGCAAGAATTTTGATTTTGTAAATATCAAAACCTATCGGGCATTTGCCGAAAAAGTACCTGTGGCAAGTTATGAAGACTTGGAACCCATGATAGAAAAAACCCGACAAGGCCATCAAAATGTATTTTGGGAAACGCCCATCAAATGGTTTGCCAAATCGAGTGGCACTACCAATGCAAAAAGCAAGTTTATCCCTGTAAGCCCAGAGGCATTGGAAGACTGTCATTATAAAGGAAGTAAAGATTTGCTGTGTTTGTATTTGAATAATAACGAAAATTCCGAAATGTTTACAGGCAAAAGTTTACGGCTTGGTGGAAGTTCGCAAATTTATGAAAACAACAACACTTTTTTTGGTGATTTATCGGCCATTTTAATAGAAAATATGCCCATTTGGGCAGAATTTAGCAGTACTCCAAGCAGCAAAGTATCGTTGATGAGCGAATGGGAAACAAAAATGAATGCCATTATCAAAGAAACATTGACAGAAAATGTTACCAGTTTTGCGGGGGTTCCCTCTTGGATGATGGTGCTGTTGCATAGGGTATTGGAACAAACAGGCAAATCCCATTTGAAAGAGGTTTGGCCTAATTTGGAAGTTTATTTTCATGGAGGTGTTAGTTTTGACCCCTATAAAGTGCAATATCAAAAAATGTTGCCCGATAGCGATTTTAAATATTATGAAATATATAATGCTTCCGAAGGTTTTTTTGCTATTCAGGACCAAAATCATTCCAACGATTTATTGTTGATGTTAGACTATGGTATTTTTTATGAGTTTATACCCATGGACACTTATGGCACGTCCAATCAAACAATTATTCCGCTATCGGAAGTGGTTTTATTTCAAAACTATGCCATTGTCATTACAACCAATTCTGGACTTTGGCGGTACATGATTGGCGATACTGTTCGATTTACATCGTTAAATCCTTACAGAATAAGAGTTTCTGGACGAACCAAACATTTTATTAATGTATTTGGCGAAGAATTAATGGTAGAAAATACGGATAAAGCATTGGCAAAAACCTGCGAATCAACCCAGTCGTCCATCAAAGATTATACTGTGGCACCCATTTTTATGACAGAAAAAGAAAAAGGTGCTCATGAATGGATTATAGAATTTGATGTTTTGCCCAATAACATGTTGCAATTTGAAGAAATCTTAGACCAAAATCTTCAAGCCATCAATTCTGATTACGAAGCCAAACGTTACAATAATATGACTTTGAATCCATTAAAAATTCATGTAGCCCGTCCCAATTTATTTTATGATTGGCTTAAGCAAAAAAACAAGCTTGGCGGACAGCACAAAATTCCACGACTGTCAAATAGCAGGACTTATTTGGAAGCGTTATTATCATTATAAATAACTTGTAATCATTCATAAATTTATAATATATTTTGCAAAAAAATAATTTATCAAACTGAAAATCAATGCGTTATATAAAAATTCACAAATTATTTGTTATTGTATTTATTTTATTAGTTAATTTTGTTAATGCTCAAACTGTTACAGGAGTTGCTAGTAATTTAGGGTGTAAAAACTCAGGAAAACTAACGGCAAGTAGTACGGGATTGGGTACAGGTCCCGTGTACCAATTGCAAAAATCAGATGGTACCGTTTTAGCTCCCATTGCTGGCGACGTCAATCAATTTACATCGTCAAATGTTTTTTCGGGCTTGGCTACAGGAAGTTATATCATAAAAGGAAAATCAACTTCAAATACTACCGTGTTTTCATCGGCAACAATTGCTGTATCAGATGGTTATACCAATATGAGTTTGACAAACCCTTCACTATCTTTGCCTTGTGTAGGAGAGTCAAAGGTGGTTGCAGTTACTTTATCTGGAGGAAAATCACCATTTGTATATAGCATAAAAAACAATGCTACCAATACTGTTTTAGAAACAAGTGCTTCAACCACGGCCACCACATTTTCTTTTGCCGCATTGCCAATAGGTAGTTATACCGTAACTGTAGAAGATGGATGTGGACAAACGATTATTTCGCCAACAACCATTTCTAATCCAAGTGTAACTGTGAGTAGTGTAAAAACAAAGGCCACAAATTATTTTCAAAAAGATGCAAGCTCCTGTTCTTCTCCCATAAAATTATTTATTCAAAGTGGATTTGGTAATACAAATGGCTCCAACTTATCTGCGGCAGAAGCAGCTTTATTTACTTGGAAAATTAAATACAATGGAGCTTATTATGGAAAAGATATTGATGGAGATGGCTATAGCGATTTGAATAGTCCTGGATATTCATTATCTTCAACATTTGTAAACATGCCCATTGGTGTAACCAGACAAAACATCATTACTAATATTTCTAGCATCAAAGTAGTTATTTTAGACGCATGTGGCAATTCAAAAGAAGTAAGCACTACTTATTTGAATGGCATCATTAGTGCTACTACTGATTGTGTAAATGGGAGTAGGGTAAGACCCGTAGTAAATCCTGCACTAGTTTGTTTTCCTATTACTTATACTTTTACCAACACTACAAATGCAGCGGATGTGTTGCAATTTACTCAAACAACCGATGGCCAATATTTTACTGGATTTACAGCAGGAAAAACGTATTCATTTACTTATAACGATGTAAATGGAACCACATCAAATATGTTTTCTGTAACAAGTGTAGCTTTGCCAGCTAATTCTACTACTTTAGTTGTCAATCAGGCTACTTCGTTTGTAAGTAGCAATTATTTAGAATATGGCACTTTACGATTAGTATTTTCTGGTGTAGCCTCAAACTCAGTTATTAATTATACCGTAACAGCATCAAACAGTCCATTAGTTCCCGTTGGCACAACCGGATCTACATTATCTGATGCAGATGTCCCAAGTGTCAATATTACAGATCCATCAGGATATTGGCCAAAAGGTACTTACACCCTTTCTTTTACCTCGTCTTGCGGCAATGGGTCTAAAACAGTAACCGTAAACGGCCGAACGGCTTCTATATCTAGCTTTTCAACTGTAAATGTTTGTGGTGGATTTGATTATAAAATGATTGGTAATTTTGACGATAGTGCTGCTTATGAAGTTGTAATTGTTTCTGGCCCATCCAATGTAGGACTAACAAAAGATTTAGCCAGCACCACAGAATCTCTTTTGTTTGAAGGTTTAACCAATGGTAATTATGTATTTGGACTGCGTATAAAAGGCGGTACACGAAACGTTTATACACAAACAGTAAATTTTGACGCAAGTTCCATCATTGCAATAGATAAAGCCACAACAGGCGGCTATACATGTGCAGATGGTGAAACAAACGCCATATTAACCATCAACGCCACATCCTCTTCTCCTGCACCCAATAATGTTTTAGAATATCGAATTGCCAATGGATTTGGTGGTACTTTTGGTCCATTCCAATCTAGTAATACTTTCGAGGGGCTCACAAATAGTTTATATTCCTATCAAATAAAAGACGGTTGCGGCAATGTTGTAACAGATATTGTTCAAATAGGATCGGCCTCTTCGCCTGTTGCCAGTAGCGATATTACCAATTTTTGTGGAGCTTCATACAATCAAGTCAATTTATTTATCGATTTGAATAATGCCGTTTACGACTGGACGGGGCCAGGCATTAATGCCACCAACAAAACCCAAAGAAACCCCGCCATAAACGTAACCGATATGAGCAATGGCGACAACCAATATTCTGTACACGTTACCACTCAAGCCCCTTGTTTTATAGACAAAACCGTTAGTGTAACCGTTACCAAAATTGCAGAAACAAAGTTGCCCATTTCTGGAACTCCAAAAGCATACCTTGTAGCAGTTTCAACACAAAATCAAACCGCAAACGCCATTACAAATTCCAAAAACGGGGCATTAGTACTAGAATCCAAAACAAAAGGATTCGTCATCACGAGGCAAACAACTACTCAAATCAATGCCCTTAACCCATCAGAAGGTATGCTCGTTTTCGATACCGACGAAAACTGCTTAAAACTGTATAACGGCACCACTTGGAATTGTATCAAACAAGTTTGTGTCCCATAACATAAGTAAAACACCCCAAATCCCCAACCCAAAAAACTATTAAATTTAATCTATATAAATCATGAAATTACAAATTAAATCAAATAAAGATGAAAAAATTGATGTTTTTATATGTATTAACTATAGCTTTAACCGTAAACGCCCAAGTAGGTATTGGCACCAAAAGCGTTTTTCAAAGTAGTATTTTAAATTTCAACGACAACGATTACAGAGGCATTATTTTGCCAGCAACCACCACCGTTACGGCTCCCGTAAAAGGAACCCTTACATTTGACCTACTACAAAAACGGTACAATACTTTGATGGCATTTGGAAAAGTTTAACCAAAACAGGCGAACTGCCCACAACCCTAAATGCCAATAACGACATCAAATCAGGCATGATTATAGGAAAAACAACCTCCTCGGCACCAGGAGTTTTAGTATTAGAATCCACAACAAAAGCGCTAGTATTGCCAAGAATGAACGAACCACACCTCAACATTCCAAACCCAGAAGCAGGAACCATTTGTTATGATTTGACCAATAAAGTACTGTGTATCTACAACGGAAAAGAATGGTCGTTTTGGCAATAATACCAAACACTCATATAAAATAGCCCAATCTGCTAGCTCTTTTTCTCCAAATATTTCACAAAAAAATAATTACGTAGCCCAGCTATGAAAAGATTTTTTTATAAAATCTTGAATAAAAATAGCATTGCATTTTTAGACTATTTTATATAAGTGTTTGGTATAACAACTACAAACCAAAGGTATAAAAACAAAAAAACACCCAACAATTTCAAAAAATAGGCTTATATTTACAGCCAATAAAAATAATTGATATAAAAAACAAGTTTGAAGAACCAAACACTAATAAATCACCAAGCGATAACATAAAGGAGCCATAACAAATAAATTTTACATACATGAAAACAAAAATATTGATAACCATCATCATCCTTTTTAGCATGGCAGCCTGTTCAACAAGCAATAGAGTATGCGGCGGCGGATGTGGCAAACGATGTGTAGAAGTATATAAACCTAACAAAAAAGGCCCAAAACACATTCAAAATCAAACAACAAAAGCATATAAACAAGTATAAATATCCAAATCATTTGGGCACCTATTCCGCCTTCCACTCCCGCTTTTTTTTCTTGCCGCAAACCCAACAAACCGTCGAGCGGCAAGAAAAAAAGAGCTCCGTTCAAGTCGGGGTGCAAGCCTGCCCAAGGCCAATGTTATGCAATTCAGTGGCCTACACTAAGGGTGCCAAAAGCAATAGTGCCAATGTCGCCAAAATTGTCGCCAAGGCTGTTCAATCCTGTGCCTTTTATCGCAACACCATTTGCATCTACGCTTGTGCCTCTGTTGTATAAACTACTTGCTATGGTAATCAATTTTTTTAGAAAGTT
>NZ_MUGT01000137.1 GCF_002217205.1 Flavobacterium branchiophilum NBRC 15030 = ATCC 35035
TAATCTTTTAATCTTTTAAATCCGAATATACAAATACCTCAACAACAAGCTGTTCAACCTCTTAGTTTTTCCATTAACCTGTTGAGTTCAATCAACTCGTCATAGGATAATTGATTGGCAAATTGTTGCTCGTGTTCCATTACTTTAGGATCGAGTTCTAGCAACATTTCGAGGCCTTTATTTGTAATCATGACGTTCATTTTACGGCGGTTATCGGGGCAAATGTCCCGTGTTACCAATCCTTTTAGTAATAACTTATCAACCAATCGTGTGGTGTTACTGGTTTTGGCAACCATTCGTTCTTGTATCAAACACATATTGGCGGGCTGACCTTTTTGTCCTCTCAATATCCTCAAAACATTAAACTGCTCTGCCGAAATATCAAATTCTTTCAAAATTTCATTGAATTTTTCGGCCATTTGAACATTAGTCAATATCAAATTGAGGGTGGTTTTTTTGGCAATATCCAAGGTATTTGATTGTATTAACATTTCAATATTCATATCCTATTTTTATATGGGTTAGCATCCACCAATCGTCGTGTGGCATCGGTTTGCAAACTTCTATAAGTCTTTTTCTTAATAATAATGTAACCTCATCGTATGGTTTATTAATGCGACTATATACTAATTAATACAGCAAATTAGATGAAGCCATTTTTGGGCATTCCCACAACGGTCGGGCTATCCGTAGCAAACAACGTTCATTGAACTCCAAAAGAAATATAATATTGTGAAATAATTTTTAATTACCACATTCCAGAAACTATATTTGTTCAATACAACTACCCTTTTGGGGGCTGGGGGCTTCTAAATGATTTCCACTACTATCCCTAACTCAAAATCCTGCAAACATCAAAATACAACCATTAATATTAATCCATCAAAAAAACAACTTTTTTATATTGTTGTTTCATCATTTGTCATTACAATATTTGTAGGTACAAATGTAGTTTGATTTTTGTTTAAAAAAAATAATTTTGTGTTATTTTTTTGTTAAAACGATATAGTAAGAAAATTATATTTTTTATAACCGACTAATTTTGTTAATTTTGATAAAAAATTAATATTTATGAATTTATCACAAGAAGAATGGGCAGCACAATTGGAGGCTGACAGCAATTATGTAGTGCTAGATGTACGCACGGATGATGAATTTCAAGATGGCTACATTCCCGATGCTATCCAAATTGACATTCATCAAGGGCAAGGTTTTATGTATCGATTAGAAGAATTAGACAAAACAAAAAACTACTATGTCTATTGCCGATCTGGAGCTCGAAGTGCCAAAGCCTGTAGCATTATGAACGAATTGGGTTTTGAGAATACTTTCAATCTTGAAGGTGGCATCATGAACTGGGAGGGCGACATTATTGTACCGTAAATGCACAACTAAACTAAAAAACTAAACTACAACATAATGAATCTAATACCAAAAGAATATCAAATCGAAACGCTGTTACACCAAGACACCTATTTGTCTGATGGTGCATTAAAAAAATGGAACGGACCAACTACAAATGTCTATGCAACCATTTCTAGCACAGCCGTTTATGCACCAACCCATCTTGGCAGTATTCCAGCCATGGACGAAAAAACAGCATTAGAAGTTTTAGAATCGGCAGAAAATGCTTATCAAAACGGACAAGGACTGTGGCCTACTATGAAAGTAGTAGATCGGATTAGAGCCATGGAAAAATTTGTGCAACAAATGAAAACAACCCGTTCAGAAGTAGTCAAACTATTGATGTGGGAAATTGGCAAAACACTTGGCGATTCTGAAAAAGAATTTGATCGCACCGTAGAATACATCATCGATACCATAGAACACTACAAACAACTCGACCGCAACAGTGCTAGATTTACTAAAAGTCAGGGTGTAAATGCCATGATAAGACGTGGTCCTTTGGGCGTTGTTTTGTGTCTTGGCCCGTATAATTATCCGCTCAACGAAACTTTTTCATTATTAATTCCTGCCCTTATTATGGGTAATACCGTTGTATTTAAACCCGCCAAACACGGTGTTTTACTTATATCCCCTTTATTAGAAGCCTTCCGAAACAGCTTCCCAAAAGGGGTTATCAACGTTATTTATGGTCGAGGTCGTGAAGTAGCAGCTCCAATTATGCAAACAGGAAAAATAGATGTCTTAGCGCTTATTGGCAACAGCAAATCGGCCATTGCATTACAAGATTTGCATCCAAACAAAAACAGATTGCGTCTCATTTTGGGTCTCGAAGCCAAAAATCCAGCCATCATTTTGCCCGATGCCGATTTGGATTTGGCCATTCAAGAGTGTGTTGCCGGAACACTATCTTTCAACGGACAACGCTGTACAGCCCTCAAAATATTGTATGTACACGAATCTATTGCAGAGGCTTTCAATACTCGATTTGCTCAAAAAGTTGACGAACTCACCTTTGGCAATCCTTGGGAAAAAGGGGTGATGCTTACACCGCTTCCAGAAAAAGAAAAACCAGCTTACATACAAGAATTAATAGCCGATGCACAAGCCAAAGGGGCACAAATCATCAATACAAAAGGAGGAACGTTGTATGACAATTTTATTTTTCCTCCCGTAATGTTCCCAATTGCAAAAGACATGCGACTCTACAACGAAGAACAATTTGGTCCCATTGTGCCCATCATGACTTTTTCGAGCATTCAAGAACCCTTAAACGATATGGCTGCCTCCAATTACGGACAACAAGTAAGTTTATTCGGACAAGACATCGCTACAATAGCACCGCTTATCGACGCTTTGGTCAACCAAGTTTGTAGAGTAAACCTTAACAGTTCGTGCCAACGAGGCCCTGATTTGTACCCATTTACGGGACGAAAAGATTCGGCAGTAGGTACATTAAGTATTTTTGATGCCTTACGATCTTTCTCAATCCGAACTTTTGTTGCCTCTAAAGATAATGAGTACAACAATGCCATTTTGCAAGAGCTGCTTAATAGTAAAAATTCTAATTTTATCAACACCGATTATATTTTATAAAAATATATTTACACTAAAAAAATATACCTTTGCCAAAGTCACCTACTTGGGCAAAGGTTTTATTTTTAATGACATCTAAAACCCAAGTCAATACTACAAAAAAGACTGTTTTTCATAATTTGATGAAATAATACCAAATATACATATAAAATAGTCCAATCTACTGGTTCTTTTTTGCTAAAATAATTCAAAAAAATAGTTCCGTAGCCCAGCTATGCAACGATTTTTTTTGAAAATTTTTTCTAAAAAATAACTACGCATCTTTGGACTATTTTATAAATATATTTGGTATAATGTATCGTATATTCAAAATCTGAAATGGTTTTGCTAAACAATATTCGTCCTGTATTGTCGTATATTTGGATTTTCTTAATCGGACTAGGAGATTGCACTTGAA
>NZ_MUGT01000138.1 GCF_002217205.1 Flavobacterium branchiophilum NBRC 15030 = ATCC 35035
TGTATATTTGGTATAAGATTAAATGTCGTTAAATTAATGCTTATCTAAACGACATTGGATTATAAATATAATATTTAATTTAATAAATATTATTAAGATTTTTTTATAATTAGGTTACTCCCTCCCTCTCAAACCACCTTAATATCATATTTGTCCAACAAACCTATCAAACCGTAGGCGGCAAATTGGGCTTTTTTCAAACTATTGATGGCGGGATCAATCTTAAAATCTTGGGCGGTTACAAAGTTGGCCGCATCCAATTGGGTGTTGTAAAATAGGGCGTTGGTCAATATACACGATTCAAACAAAGCACCTGTAAGCACGGTGTGGTCAAAGGTTGCTTCTTTGAGTGTGCAAGATATAAAGCGGGTTTTGGGCATTTTTTTGTTAGTAAAATTGGAAAAATCCAAAATACAATTGGCAAACGACACCTCAAACAAAAAATCTTGACACCGATGAAAAGCAAATCCCAGCATTTTGCAAGTTTCAAATCGAACGTTTTTCAAACTCGTTTGATGGATACCTACCATCGACAAGTTGCAGTGGATAAAATCACAATCGACAAAGGTTGTTTGTGTCCATTGTGCTTCAGAAAAATCGCAATGTTCAAACACACAACATTCAAATTCGGTTTGTTCAAATGCTACCGTTGATGTGGTTTGTTTGTTAAATGTTTGGTCGTATATCAGCTGTGCCATATTATTTGTTTAAAATAGATTGGTATGCTTTAACAAAATCGGTTATCAAATAGCCTATTAATTTACCTATCAAGTGGTTGTTTTTGGCTTCGCCCAAATCTGGAGCCCCTTCGCAAATGTGCAAATAAGCTACATTTTGATTTTGTCCAAAATAAGTTACAAATCGTCTCAACTCTTCTACAGAAAAACCACTCAGCGTCATGGCACTCGAAGCAATATTGGGCAAGGCATCTAAATCTATTTCAAGTCCAAAAGTATCGTCTTTTATAAAATTGAGGGCCAACTGCATTTCTTGCTCAAAATTTTTAACTTTTCTAATGTTGATTTCATCATACGTATTAAAACGCACTCTGTTTTCAAGTTTTTTCAAAATGTCTAAAACATTTTTGGATGTATAATTTTCATGTAGTCCAAAGATAAAATATTTTTTCAAAAATCCTTCGTCATACGCATAATGAAAACCATTGCCGCTGTGTCTGCCTTCAAGGATTCTAAAATCGGAATGGGCATCAAAATTAATGGCATTGATAGGTTTGCCCTTTGCCAGCGCCGTCCCTTTGATGTTGCCATAAGCATTGTTGTGTCCGCCACCAATGATGATGGGTATTTTATTGGCTTTGACTATTTTTGATATGATATGGGCCACTTCTTTGTCTATTTTTTCTACCAATTGGTTCAAAGTTTTTCTGTCGGCACTTTGATTATAATCCAAGCCTTCTACGGCTTTCATTTCTTCCAATACGTCCAACTGACCTAAAACCAATAGAGAACTCCCTTTACAAAATCGATTGTGTTGAATATTGGCTATGCTGCTAATGGCACTACTCCATGCCGAGGCGGCTCCTGGCCTGCCATAATTGGCCCTAACGCCAATGTCTTCTGGAATGCCAATTATCACAAATTTTGCCTCAGATTTTTTTATAAATTCATATACATCAGCTCCTTTTGGAACAACCAACATTTTTTCGCCAAATTTTACTTCGCCTATTCTAAAATGGGTAACTTTTGCCAAATCTGCTGTTGAAAAAGGGATCAACTTATCCATAGTATGCGTTGTGTTTTGATTGATTTTTCTATTGTTTTCGAGTGCCAATGCAGCCCCAATTTTTATAAAAAACAAAAACCATTTTCCGTTTCAGAAAATGGTTTATTGATACTTAACTATCTTGTTTACGATACATCTACCGTTGTTTGTTCTGCAATTTTTTTGTAAGTGCCGTTTTCTAATTTTTCCCTAATAGCTTCAAATGCAAACAAGGTTTCTGCAATATCTTCCAATGTATGTGTGGCCGTAGGAATCATTCGCAATAAGATCATTCCTTTTGGTATTACAGGATATACTACTATCGACAAAAATATACCGTAATTTTCTCTCAAATCGTTCACCATAACCATAGCTTCTGGTATAGAGCCTTCCAAATATACAGGAGTAACACACGTGTTGGTATCGCCAATATTAAATCCTTTGGCTTTCAATCCGTTTTGAAGTGCATTTACATTTACCCATAATTTATCTTTCAATTCCGACGAATTTCTCAACAATTCCAATCGTTTCAACGATCCAATTGTTTGAATCATAGGCAAGGCTTTGGCAAACATTTGCGAACGTAAATTGTATTTCAAATAATCAATTATATCTTTGTCTGCCGCTACAAAAGCACCAATATTGGCCATCGATTTTGCAAAAGTCGAAAAATAAACATCTATACCCTCTTGGCACCCTTGCTCCTCGCCTGCTCCAGCTCCTGTTTTGCCAAGTGTTCCAAATCCGTGTGCATCATCAACCAGCAATCTAAAATTGTACTTGTCTTTCATAGCCACAATTTCCTTCAACTTGCCTTGCTGTCCTCGCATCCCAAAAACACCTTCGGTAATAAACAAAATACCTCCACCAGTTTCTGTGGCTAATTTTGTAGCTCGTTGCAAGTTTTTTTCCATACTTTCCACATCATTATGTCTGTATGTAAATCGTTTGCCACTATGCAATCGAACACCATCTATAATACAAGCATGAGCATCTACATCATACACAATCACGTCGTTTCTAGTAACCAAAGCATCTATAATAGACACCATCCCTTGGTAACCAAAATTCAACAAATAAGCCGATTCTTTCATCACAAAAGCAGCCAATTCTTGCTCCAATTGTTCGTGGTATTTAGTGTGCCCGCTCATCATCCTTGCTCCCATAGGATAAGCCGCTCCATAAGCCGCTGCAGCCTCGGTATCGGCCTTACGCACTTCCGGATGATTGGCCAAGCCCAAATAATCATTCAAACTCCAATTCAATATATTTTTGCCATGAAACTGCATTCTGGGCCCCAACTCACCTTCCAATTTAGGAAAAACATAATAACCCTCTGCCTGCGAAGCCCATTTGCCCAACGGACCTTTATTATTTTGTATTCTTTCAAATAAATCTTTTACCATAATTTATAAAAATTGTTAAAACGATGCAAAATTAATGATTAATATTCAATAAACAACCATTTAACTCATGCTAAAATTCCAAAAAAAATTCAACCTATCAATACGTTACCTCCAATAACCCCCAAAAAAAAGAGCTTCAATTGTTCTTTTTGGGCACCTATTCCGCCTTCCACTCCCGCTTTTTTTTCTTGCCGCAAAAATGATAACCCCATAGCGGCAAGAAAAAAAGAGCTCCGTTCAAGTCGGGGTGCGGGGTTCGTGCCTATTCCAAAACTTTTTTTTCAACCTCCAAAGGGGGTTTTGTATTGCACGAATATAGTTTATGAATATGGTAATCAAAAGGATTATTTCACAATATTTCATTTCTTTTGCAGTTCAATGAACGTTGTTTGAAACCGATACGACCCTTGTAGTAACGCCCAAAAAATGTAATGCTATTGGTTGTTTTATGTAAAATTTAGCCAATATAAAAACCTTTCACTTGATGAATTCAAAAAAAACATTTTTTTTTGATGCAAACCATTGATTTTCAACAAGATTTATTTTTTATTAAAAAAAACAGTCGCCAAACATCACACTTTGGCACACCTTTTGAAAGATGCTTATCAGCAAACCAATTGGATACGAGCAAGCCGAAAATCGAAAGAGTAAGCATGATTTTTTTACAATCAAAAAAAACAAGTAATACGATAAAAATAGTCCTATTTACTTGTTAAAAATTAATAACCATTAAATCAAATAGCCATGAAAAATTTTACATTTTTAGCATTATTACTACTTGCCAATAGCCGTATTTTTGCCGCAGATGTGGCTCCAACCATATCAAAATGCAACCAAAATACACCAAGCTACAGCATACAACCCCTTACATTCAACGAAAAAGGCATCGACTTTTATGTATTTCCCGACGGCACTTTTGATTTTAACACCAATGCCAACTGCGGAAACGGTAGCTACTATTACAAATCTGCGGGACGTAGAGTTACAACCCCTCGTCCAGAGCCAGCAGGAGTATATATAGAGCAAGACAACTTTGGAAGAGTAAGAAGAGTGGGCAACACATTCATCAATTATGATGCTTATGATAGAGTCAATCGTATAGGAAGTATTTTTTTAAGATACAACCGTTTTGCACTAGAACAAATTGGTGGTTTACGCCTTATTTATGACAGATATGGCAATATTGTAAGTCAAATTGGAACCATAAAACCAAGAGCATTTTACAACGGCTATGCTCCAAACCATGGATATGCCAACAATTATAGTCAAAGCAACACCTATTATGGGCCAAATGGTTACCAATCACCAAGCCAAAACAACGGAGGGTACTATTACAAACAAGCCGATAACAACAACGTTTCTGAAGGAGAATCTTTTGAAAACATCAATTTTGAAAAAGAAAACAAATTGATTAGCGAGGAAAAATCAAAAAATTTAGACAGAGGAAACAGAGAAAGATAATAATTTTAAGTTTTTTTAGTTGGTTGAACGTCTATTTAGAAAGCAATTTTTAAATAGACGTTTTTTATTTTGTTTCATAAAAAAACTGTAAATTTGCATTAAAAATAAGTATAATGACGTTTAATAAACAACAAATACTCGATTGGTGCAACCAACATGCTAAAAACACCTTAATGGAAACCCTAAACATCCAATATATTGATGCAGGCGAAGGTTTTTTGGTAGCCACCATGCCCGTCAATTCAAAAGTACACCAACCCATGGGACTCTTGCATGGTGGTGCCTCCGTAGCATTGGCAGAAAGTGTTGGGAGTGCCGCTTCGATGATTTTTGTCAATCCAGAGGTTAGCGAAGTTCGAGGGATAGAAATTGCCGCAAACCACTTGAAGTCCAAAAAAGAAGGACTTGTTACTGCAACTGCCCGCATCATACATCAAGGCAAAAGTATTCACCTTTGGGAAATCAAAATTACCGATGAACAAAATCAATTAATTTCTATTTGTAAACTAACCAATATGGTACTTTCAAAAAGAAAACAATATCTTAATGAAAAATAAAAACGATGGATCATTTATTGCAAAATGCAGCCATTCAGTTCAAAAATAAACGCCCATTTGTATTGTACAAAAAACCATTTTCAAATCAAATGGTTGGGATGTTTCAACAAGATACTACTTGCTATACCACATCGGAATTTACCGAGCAAGGTTTTGTTTTTTGTTCATTTGATGGTTCAAATGCCATTTTAATACCAAAAAACAAATCAAAATTATTTGTTGAAACTATTTCAACGGTAGATCAAAAAAAAACGAACAACCAGCTTGTTGAAGCCTCAAATACTAACAAATCGGATTATATCCAAAAAATAGAACATGCCATAGCCCGTATTCATCAACATGAATTTACAAAAATAGTACTTTCTAGAAAAGCAGTTTTTAAATTAAATACTTACGATGTTTTCGATTTATACAGCAAAATGATTGATTTATATCCCGAGGCTTTTGCTTATTGCTGGTTTCATCCACAAGTTGGACTCTGGATGGGGGCTTTTTCAGAAAGGCTTTTAAAAATAGAAAATCAACAATTTGAAACCATGTCTGTGGCAGGTACTCAAAAAAACAACCCACCATATCCAATTGTATGGCATGAAAAAGAAAAAGACGAACAACAAATAGTAACCAATTACATCATTGAAAACTTAAAAAATGAAGTAAACACTATCGAAGTTCAAAACCCAATAACACTAAAAGCAGGAAATTTATTACATTTAAAAACTACTATTAGTGGTACTATAAAAAACGAAAGTGCTTTACATCACTGGATCAATATCCTACACCCTACTCCAGCGGTGTGTGGTTTTCCAAAAGAGCAAGCCAAAAAATATGTATCGTTACATGAAAATTATAACAGAGCATTTTATTCGGGTTTTTTAGGAGAAATCAATTTCAATAGCATTAATAATCAACAAGATACAGATTTGTTTGTAAATTTACGATGTATGCAATTACAAGACAACCAAGCCATATTGTATGTTGGTGGCGGCATTACAAAAGACAGTAATCCTGAAAAAGAATGGGAAGAAACCCAAAATAAACTGGAAACAATGAAACGGATTTTTATATAAATTCTTAAAAAAATGATGAAATTAGATATTTTAGCCTTTGGAGCACATCCTGATGATGTAGAATTAAGTTGTGCAGGCACTATTGCCAAAGAAATTTCGCTGGGCAAAAAAGTAGGCATTATAGATTTGACCCAAGGAGAATTGGGCACACGTGGATCAAAAGAAATTAGAGCCCAAGAAGCCCAAAATGCAGCGGCAATATTGGGTGTTTCTGTTCGTGAAAATTTACAAATGCGTGATGGTTTTTTTGAAAACAACGAAGCAAATCAAATGAAAATTATTCAAATCATTAGAAAATACCAACCTTCGATTGTATTATGCAATGCCATTCAAGACAGGCATATCGACCACGGAAAAGGTAGTAAATTAGTTTCGGATGCTTGTTTTTTAGCGGGTTTGGCCAAAATAGAAACCATTTATGAAGGACAACAACAACAACATTTTAGACCAAAAGCGGTGTACCATTATATCCAATGGAATCCCATAGAACCAGATTTTGTGGTAGATATTACGGGTTTTTTAGACATCAAAAAAGCAGCCATTTTGGCCTATAGCTCACAGTTTTACAACCCCGATTCAAATGAAATCGCTACACCTATTTCGACTCAAAATTTTTTAGAAAGTATTGATTATCGCACAAAAGACTTTGGAAGACTCATTGGTACCGATTGTGCCGAAGGATTTACTACCGAAAGGTATTTGGGAATCAATAGTTTACAAGATTTAATCTAAAAAATGTGATTTTTTTTCATTTTTCTTTTGTATAATCAAACAATTGTTTTATATTTGCACTCGTAAAACTGGTGGTTGTAGCTCAGCTGGTTAGAGTAGCGGTTTGTGGTGCCGCGGGTCGCCGGTTCGAACCCGGTCAGCCACCCAAGAATACCTTAAAGCCTTGATAAAATCAAGGCTTTTTTTTGTGGCTTTTTATTTCAAATTATTCAAATTTGTTTCGGGTACAATTTCTATTGGTGTTTTATTTTTTTCAAATAATCGTGCAGTCAATGGCCCTTTCAGTACAATATTTTTGCCTTGCACGGCTAACCAACTGCCCTCTCGAAGCCCTAACACGGGTATAGCATTGTATTGATGAAATTCGGCAATACGTGTGGCACGGGTTTCGCCCATGTGTGTCCCGTTTTCGACAGGATCCAAGTAGTGAGGGTTCAAATTAAAGGGAATAATGCCCAACGTTTGAAAACTTGGTGGATATACAATAGGCATATCATTGGTGGTTTGCATGCTTAATCCTACAATATTACTCCCCGCACTTGTACCTAAATAAGGTGTTCCTTGTGCTATTGCTGTTTGCAGTACATCAAAAAGTTGGTGTTTGTAAAGCTCTGAAACTAACAAAAATGTATTGCCGCCCCCAGTAAATATGCCTTCAGCAGCTAAAATAGCTTGTTGATAATCATCAAATTGATGCAAGCCTATTATTTTTTTTCCTATTTTTTGGAATGCTAATGCTACATTTTCCGTGTATTCTTGATGCGAAATACCGTTGGGTCTTGCAAAAGGTATAAACAATATGGTGTTTGCTTCGTTAAATAAAATTTGAAGTTCTGGATACAAATATTCTAAATATGCCGACCCATAAATTGTAGAAGAACTGGCAATTAAAGCGTTTTTCATGTTGGTAATTTTTTTAGTTTTAAAAATATAAAAAAGATACAAAATTCACAAAATTATTTATAATTATATAAAATATTACATTTTTAATTCTAAAATAACTAAAAAATAAATATTTTACGCATATAAATAAGATCGTAAAAATCAATAATAAAGATAATTTAAGTTGATCAAAAGTACTGTATTTTAAAGAATTAACAAAATTTTAGAATACAATTAAGAAATTGGAGTGCAAAAAAATATATATTTACTTTTTTAAATTAATTAAAATTCCAATAGCATTTATAATGAAACAAATAACTACATTTATTATATTTTTATATTCATTTACTTCTTTTTCGCAGCAAATAAAAACCATTCACGGAAGGTTACAATCTGATGATTTGCCCGCAATTGGGGTGGATATTATCAATTTGAAAACAGAAAAAAGTACAAAATCCAATAACGATGGAACTTTTATGATAAATGCAAAAGAAGATGATATTATAGTATTTGTTTCTAAACAATATGAATATAAAAGATATATTATTGACAAAAAAGATCTAACTAAAGACTTAATTATAATCCATTTAATACCAATTGCTCAAGTTTTAGATGAAGTTGTAGTACAAAAAAATGAGCTAGATGCAGTGTCTTTAGGTATTTTGTCTAAGCCAGCGACCACCTATACGCCTGCCGAACGTAAGTTGTTTACTGCAAAATCTGGTTTAATCGATCCGTTGATCAATTTACTTTCTGGCCGAACTAAAATGCTAAAAAGGCAAGTTGCTATTGAAAAAGATGAAATGGCATTGACTAAAGTTGAAACAATTTTTGAAGATAAATATTACACAGAAACCCTTCAAATACCTGGAGATTATATTAAATCTTTTCAATATTATTTGATTGAAGATACCGAATTTAGAAAAGCTTTGAATGCCAAAAACAGAAGCATGATGAAATTTTTGATGACCAATTTAGCAACACAATATTTAGACATTTTAAAAAATGAAAATCAAGATTAATCTGTTTTTACTTCTTATTTTTCTTTCAAACACACTATTGGCGCAAATTACTAAAGTGGTTAAAGGGCAAATCATGTCTGAAAATAAACCCGTAATAGGCATCCAAATTATCAATTTGACTACCGAAAAGAGTACAACTTCCGATGCAAACGGCGTTTTTACTATTGCAGCACAAACCGATGATTTATTAGTATTGAGTTCCATTAATTATAATTATTATAGAAAAATTATAGACGAAAAAGATTTTAATCAACAAGTTATCATTACTTTAGACAAAAAAATAGAGCAATTAGACGAAGTTATTGTAGAAAATAATAGCATTACAACTGAAAATTTAGGAATAGTAAACAAAAATATTAAAAAATACACTCCTGCAGAACGCCATTTAAAAACGGCCACGGATTGGAATTTTGTAGCGGTTTCCATGAGTTTGGATCCATTATTGAACTACCTGAGTGGTCGAACAAATACTTTAAAAAAAGCATTAGAAACCGAAAAAAAAGAGTTGCATTTGGGCAAATTAAATTTTTTGATTTCAGACGAATATTATACTAAAACACTTCAAATAGAACCAAATCAAGTGATGGCTTTCAAATATTTTTTGATTGAAAATACGGCTTTTAAAACTCAAATGCAGTCCAAAAATATACAAAAATTGAAATTTACAATGGTTGAATTGTCCATACAATTCAAACAGTTGTTACAAAGCAACCCTTCAAAATAAAAAATGTTATTATACTAAATATCTACAGATTATGAACAAAAAAACAATACTCATTATCATAACTGCATCCTTATTATTGTGTTTCAATGTGCATAAATTTTATGTTTCGATGTATCAAATTAATTTTGTGCCACAAAAAAAACAAGTTCAAATTACTTGTCGATTGTTTATAGACGATTTGAACGAAGTATTGTATAAAAAACACCATATAAAAACACCTATTGGAGACACTTCCGAAACAAAAGAAGCTAGTGTTTTGTTGAAAAATTATTTATTTGAAAATATCAAAATTACAATTAATGGAACCCCAAAAAACATGGTATTTCATTTAAAAGAAATAGAAGATGATGTGTTGATTTGTTATTTGAAAATAGTTGATATTCAAACCATTAAGAAAATAGAAATAGAAAATAGAAGTTTTTTAGAACTTCATCCCGATCAACAAAACATCATTCAAACCCAGATTAATAATCAGAAAAAAACATTATTGTTTACCAATACCTATTTTAAAGAAGTTATTAAATATTAAAAAAATCAATGCTTTTATTATCAAAAATGAATTAGTATATATAAAAAAATAATATATTTGTATTTTGTTTAAAACAATAACACTTAATTATCCATACAACATCCATCATAAAAAAAATTATTTATGAAAAGCAAGTTATTCCTAATTATTTTATGTATCACCTATTCAGGTTTCATCGAGGCACAAGAGACTAATGAAACAGCCAAAACGAAAGTTTCGGGACACGAAGACCGAAACAAATTCAGACAAATGTATGATCTTTTGGCTACACCTAATATGTATAGAACCGCATCTGGAGCACCCGGTCCAGAATATTACCAACAACAAGCGGATTACAAAATGGATATTGAATTGGATGATAAAAATCAAAAATTATATGGTTTTGAAACCATTACCTATACCAATAATGCCAAAGAGAGTTTGGAGTATTTGTGGTTGCAGTTAGATCAAAATATTTTGGCCAAAGATTCTAAAACACCATTGGTGGAAAATTCAAAAATAGATCCCTCTATTTCTGTATCTGGATTTTCTAGAAAATATTTAGAAGAAAAATTTGATGGAGGTTTTAAAATTGAGTTTATAAAAGATGCCTTAAACAATCCAATATCTTATACCATCAATCAAACTATGATGCGAATTAATTTATCAAAACCACTTGCTCATGGTCAAAAAATAATTCTTAAAATCAAATGGCAATACAACATCAATAATTACATGATAGAAGGCGGAAGGTCTGGATATGAACATTTTAGCGATGGCAATAATTTGTATGTTTTAGCTCAATTTTATCCACGAATGGCCGTATATAACGATGTAGAGGGCTGGCAGAATATGCAATTTTGGGGAACAGGTGAATTTGCTTTACCATTTGGAAATTTTGAAGTAAACGTAACCGTTCCAGCAGACCATGTGATGGAAGCAACAGGAAATTTACTCAACAGAGCCGAAGTATATACTCCAGAGCAACTGAAAAGATATGAATTAGCACAAAAAAGTTTTGACAAACCCGTTGTAATTGTAACTCAAGATGAGGCCATGCAAAACGAAAAAGGATTTGCAGACAAGAAAAAAACTTGGAAATTTAAGGCCGATAATGTGAGGGATTTTGGTATTTCAACCTCTCGAAAATTTATTTTAGACATGATGGCTGTTCAATTATCAGAAAAAACAGTAATGGCAGTTTCCTTATATCCAAAGGAGGGCAATCCACTATGGGAACAATATTCTACAAGAGCCGTGGCTCATACACTCAAAAGTTATTCTAGCTACACTTTTGATTATCCATATCCAAAAGCCGTATCTGTAAATGCACAAGATCAAGGTATGGAATATCCGATGATATGTTGGAATTTTGGCCGACCAGAAGCCGATGGCACCTATTCGGATTTTGTAAAATATGGGATGCTAGGTGTGGTCATACATGAAGTTGGGCACAATTTTTTTCCAATGATTGTCAATTCTGATGAAAGACAATGGTCTTGGATGGATGAAGGTTTAAATTCTTTTATGCAATATTTAGCAGAAAAAACATTTGATCCAAAATTTCCTTCAAAAAGAGGGCCTGTTAGCAAAATTATACCGTATATGAGTGGCGATCAAAAATTTTTGGAACCCATAATGACCAATTCCGAAACCATACACCAATTTGGCAACAATGCGTATGGCAAACCAGCAACAGGACTTAACATTTTAAGAGAAACCATCATGGGACATGAATTATTTGATTATGCTTTCAAAACTTATGCTAACAGATGGAAATTTAAACATCCAACTCCCGAAGATTTTTTTAGAACAATGGAAGATGCCTCTGGAACAGATTTGGATTGGTTTTTTAGAGGATGGTTTTACACCACTGATTTTACAGATATTGGCATCAAAGAGGTCAAGCAGTTTGTGGTTTCAAACGAAGCCCAAAAAGATTTTGTAGCTCCAGAAGTGAATAGAAAAAATAGATTTAAAACATCTGGGCCACAAGTTTTTTTGAACGAAGTAAGCACAGAAAACCCTCTTAAACCTCTAGTAACAAGCGAAATTACTGCATTAGATGCCTTTTTGAAAGCCAACTTTACGCCACAACAAATAGCCCAACTGAACACACCAAAGTACTTTTATCAAGTAACTTTTGATAAACCTGGTGGTTTAGTTATGCCGTTAATTGTTGCCATAACGTATGATGATGGTACTACTGAAAAGCAAACTTTTCCAGCACAAATTTGGCGCTTGAACGATGCTTATGTTACAAGAACATTTGCAACACAAAAATTAATTTCAAAAATAGTGGTCGATCCAAATGCCGAAACGGCCGATATTGATACATCAAACAATGTATGGCCAAAACAAGAAGTAAAATCTAAGTTTGATTAAAATGAAAAAACGGTTTATTATTGGGCTATTGATAGGGCTTTTACCAATAGTATTATGGTCTCAATCCATAGACAAAACCATCAAATTGAAGGTTGCTGTTATGCAAAATTTTGTAAAAAATGGCGACCAAGGCGAAACATTATTTTGGCAATCCAAAGGAAAAATTACTTTTGGAATTGTACATTATACCGATGAACAAAATCCTGTTTTTAGAGATTTATTTATCAATCAATACAAAGAATTACTTGCTATTTATAAAAAAATGATTGTGTCTGAAGACGAAAAAGACACCAATTTATACATCAAAACACTAATAAGACAAGAAGAAGATTATAGAAAATTATTGACAACACAACAATTACAATTGTATTTTGGCAAATTTGAAGATTTAGAAAAAAACAATCCTACTGCATTTGATTCTTTTTCGTCTTTATTTTTTTCAAAAAAATTGTTAGAACTATATAAAACTAGTTTTGAATGATATACTTCGTTGATGTAAATCAGTTATTATTCAAGATATATTTTTATACCAAATATACATATAAAATAGTCCAATCTACTTGTTCTTTTTTGCTAAAATGAGTCAAAAAAAATAGTTCCTTAGCCCAGCTATGCAACGATTTTTTTTGAA
>NZ_MUGT01000139.1 GCF_002217205.1 Flavobacterium branchiophilum NBRC 15030 = ATCC 35035
TATTCATATTAATTTACAAATATTGATATTTAATTTAAAAAATAAGATTGTATTTTAAGCTTAATAAAAAAAAAAAAATCAAATTGGATTATACGTTTTGTTTTAAAGAAATTAACAATAACTTTGGTATAGTTATGAGATTTGCAAATTTAAAAATAGTATTTTTTTGCTATTAGACAAACGGTTCAGTTGTTCGGATGAATGACAATAACTTTGCAAATCTATTATTTAACTATTAAAATTTCAATAACAATATTAAAAACAAAATTTGTAAGTAATGCAAAAACAACAATCCAAACTGAAAAAAAATTTTGCCCGTATTTATTCATCACAAAAAATTATTATTCTAATTTCCATTCTTAATTCGCTATTTGCAACTGCACAAAGTCGATATGAAACCAATGAATCTTATAAAATTTTTGTAGGGATCAATATTGTTGACGATTCATATACAAAAACCAATAAAGCTTTTAACATCGATGAAGAATGGAATATGGCAACATATCCTTCGTATTTTGGTTTCAACATGCATGTTATTGACGATTTTAGTGCCGAAAGTGTTGTTACTTTCAATCAATACAAATCGGGTAAACTCGTTAATGGAAAATACATCAATAAAGCTATGGAATATTTTGCCATAGATGTCATGGCCAAATATGAATTTAGAACGTTTTATGAACCCTTATTTGAAATTCACAATTTTTCCCCATTCTTAGTAACAGGTTTAGGTATGAGTACCATCAATAATAAAATATATACCAATTTGAATTATGGATTTGGATTTTATTTTTGGTTTAGAGATGATTATACGGATTGCAATTGTGGAAGTAGTTTTGGACTTACAAAATTCGTTAAAAACCTTGGTATTGTAGCTCAAACAATTGGCAAATCTAATTTGAATGGTAGTTCCGAGGGCAATCACATTCAACATACAATTGGATTAGCATATCGTTTTTAATAAAATTTAAGAGTTGTTCATGAGGTTTTTTGTTTTTTTTATTTATTTTTACAACATGAAATTAAAAACACTGACCCTATTTTTTATACTTTTTTGCCATTTTCATGTTGTTCAGGCCCAACTTGGATTTTGTACAGGCACTAAAGGAGATCCCATATTTACTGAAAATTTTGGTTCAGGATTAGATTTTGGCCCAGCTTTAAACCCTGGTATAACCTCCTATACTTTTATAAATGGCACACCAAATGATGGGCAATATACATTACATTATCGAACAAATTTATACAGTTCATGGCACAATTCGTTAGATCATACTCCTGATACAGATGTGAATGGATATAATGGTAAATCGCTGATAGTAAATGCAAGTATTGCCCCCAATTATTTTTTCAAAAAAGTAGTAACCAATTTATGTGTCAATACTACTTTCGAGTTTTCGGCTTGGTTGATGAATGTATATAATGCTGCATCTGTTGGGGCTTGTAGTGGTACTGGAATTCCAATAAATGTAACATTTGAAATTTGGGACGAAACAGAAACCACATTGTTACAATCGGGCAACACCAATGCCATTCAAGGCACTAATGCCCCCATTTGGACTCAATATGGATTGGTATTTACTACTGCCAGTAACCAAACGTCTGTTGTATTGAAAATGAGAAATAATGGAGCAGGAGGTTGTGGCAACGACTTGGCCATAGACGACATCATGTTTCGTTCGTGTGGCGATTTGGCACAAATAAAAACAGCTGGAGTCAATAGTAATTTTATGAATATTTGTCAGAATCAATTACCAAATGACATTCAATTACAAGTAGAAATAAACAATCCTAATAACCATGTTTATCAATGGCAAAAAAGTAATGATGCCATCAATTGGACTGCCATTTCTGGTGCCAATTCCACAAGTTATTGGGTTACCAATTTTAGTACTACAACTTATTATCGAGTTAAAATTGCGCAAGATATTTCTAATTTGAATAATGATTTTTGCTCGACAGTAACTCCAGAATTCGGAATTCATATCATATCAATTCCAAATGCTCCAACGAGTTTAGGAAATAAAACGTATTGTATTAATGAAATTAATAAAAGTATAGCTGTAAGTGTAAATACTAATGAAACTACAAATTGGTATGGTAGCCCCACGGGCAACGATTTGGTGCTTGCCAATTCAAATGTATTGATACCTTCTAGTTCAGGAACTTATTATGCCGAAGCAAAAAATATAAATTCATTGTGTATTTCAAACACCCGAACACCTGTTACAATTCAATTGGTAGATGTTCCTCAATTAGGGGCCAATCAAAATGTCCTTATTTGTCCAAATGAGTCTCTTTTACTTACTGTAAATGTAGAAAATGCTACTTATTTATGGTCAAATGCTGCTACAACACCATTTATTTTTGTGAATCAAGCAGGGGCTTATACTGTTACAGTTACCATTGCCAATAATTGTTCCAGCACCAAAACGTTTTTTGTAACACAATCTGTGGTTCCAAAAATCGCACAAGTGATTACAGAATTTAGCACGGTAACCATCATTTGTGAAAACCAAGGCCCATTTGAATATTCGTTAGATGGCATTCATTTTCAAAATTCAAATACATTTTACAATGTAAGTGGTGGATTAAAAAAAGCTTATGTTCGCACAACAAATTCTTGTAATATTCCAGATGTCAAAGCGTTTGTTTTGGTACAAATTCCTAATTTTTTTAGTCCAAACAACGATGGAATAAACGATTTTTTTGAAATTGAAAATGCTCAGGATTTTAGAAACTTCCATTTTTATATTTTTGACAGATACGGCAAATTGATACAAAAACTATCAACCAGTAACTCCCGTTGGGATGGTAAATATTTAGGCCTAGATTTGCCAGCAGCCGATTATTGGTATAACGCAAATTTTGAAGACACCATCCAAATATCAGGTCATTTTTCAATTTTAAGATAAAAATTTAATGATACTGATAAGCACCAAGATTGGGATTGACATTACGACTATAATTTAATATATCATTAAAATTAGCATAATTCACATTAACAGGGATAGTAAGTGCTTGCGAAAGCCACAATTTGTTTTTGGAAACATTAACAAAATTAGGATTCAAATTCTTTTTATTGCCATTTTGTTCGTTTCTGATGCTTTCATAAAGTACGTTTGTGGCTATTTGAGTATTGGCATCATTAAATTTGAATAACGAATGATTAAAATTAAAATTAAATAATTTGCTGTCGTTTTTACTTAAAAACAATGCAACATTATTGCTACCATATACTATACAATTTACAAAATTGCAAGCCACCAAATCATACGGAACTTGTTGGTTATTAGCATTTAAAATATAATTATCAATATACAAAGCTACTTGTTGCGAATTTGACCAATTGTTGTTTAAAGTACAATGAACAAAATTATAAATGCCACCAGTTGTACAGGCTAAAGTAGCTTGTCCTGCATTATTTATTACAACATTTTTAGCATCAATTTGAGCTTTTCGTCCTAAAATACCATAATTAGTACAATCATAAATTTGAGAATTTTGTATATTCAAATTACAATCAACTGCAAAAAGACCTATGGTTGCATTTTTTAAAGTAAGATGATTGATCGTATTATTTAAACTACCTTGTCTTAAATATACAAAACCCCATTGTCCCGCAACATCGCTAAAATTGGGTTCCAACCGATCGCCTTCAAAAACAACTTCATTTTCCAAATTAGGCCCCGTAGAAACTGTTCCTGCAATGTTTAGTGTAGCATTATTTTGAACAATTAAACCCGATTCCGCATGAAAATGTACCCTTGCCCCCGCTGGAATATACAATGTTTCACCATCTGGAACACTTGCAAAACCATAAATTACATAAGGTTTATCTGTTTTAAATTGAAATTCATTTCCGTTTTTCAAATGATCATGTTGCAAGTTTCTGCCCCAAATATTTACGGTATTATTAGCAGCATCTATCCCAAATGGAACAGATTCATAAGTGCCATTTACTTTATTTGGAAAAATAAAATAAGCATCCTGAATTAAGGTTACCAAATCTACTTTTTGCAAATTCGTTCCAGAATCAAATTGAATTTCATCTGTATATAAAAAATCAGTCGGATTTGCATCGGTTATATTAGCAGTAGTTTCTATAAAAATATACAAACTATCTTTTGCTAAAAGTTCTACATTACTAAAAACTTTACCAGTACTTCCTACATCTCCAGTCATACCATCTACAGTAATTCTGTATTTTGAAGCATTTCCTTTTGCTAATTTTATTACGGGTATTTTAATGTCTTTTGCACTTCGATTATACACTTTTAAGGTGTAAGTACTAGAACCTATATCTGAAAAAACAGTATCTAAATAAATTGTTTTTTCTGAAAAAGCTAAAGTACCATTACTTGCAACAAACTCAAAATCGTTCCTACAAGATATCAAAGCTAATAAAATAATTAAAGGCAAAAAAGAAGCAATGTATTTCATATCAAAATTTTATTAAAAAGGAATGAAAAAAATTATTTTATAGCTTTTCAAACCATGTAATTTCATGTTGCAAGCAAAAATACAATTTTATTTATTTTAATTTAAAAAAAACTACAATTAATGCGTGATAAACATGTCAATATAACTCAAAATTACAATAAATATTATTTCAAAAATTATATCTTTGCTTTTTTACAGATAAAAATATGTTGGATTCAGAAAACACAATCGAAGTTTTAGGTGCAAGGGTACACAATTTGAAAAATATTGATATTTCGATACCAAGAGATCAATTGGTAGTAATAACAGGGCTTTCAGGTTCAGGAAAATCGTCATTGGCATTTGACACCATTTATGCAGAAGGACAACGCCGGTATATAGAAACTTTTTCGGCCTATGCCCGTCAATTTTTAGGGGGGTTAGAACGTCCAGATGTAGATAAAATAGATGGTCTTTCGCCAGTGATTGCTATTGAACAAAAAACAACAAGTAAAAGTCCTCGTTCGACAGTTGGTACAATTACAGAAATATATGATTTTTTGAGATTACTTTTTGCACGAGCTGCCGATGCTTATAGCTACAATACAGGCGAAAAAATGGTTTCCTATTCCGATGAACAAATCCAAAATTTGATACTTAAAGAATTTGACCACAAACGAATCAATATTTTAGCTCCCGTTATTAGAGCCAGAAAAGGACATTATGCCGAACTTTTTCAACAAATTACCAAACAAGGATTTTTAAAAGTTAGGGTTGATGGAGCAATAAAAGACTTGGTAACTGGCATGAAGTTAGACCGATACAAAACCCATGATATTGAGATCGTTATAGACAGGATGCAAATAGACAACTCTACAGAAATTACAAAAAGACTGTCAGAAAGTATCAAAACTGCTATGAAACACGGAGAAAATGTGATGATGGTATTAGACCAAGATAGCGGCAATATGCGATTTTTTTCGAGAAATTTAATGTGCCCAACATCCGGAATTTCCTATCAAAATCCAGAGCCCAATTTGTTTTCTTTCAATTCACCAAAAGGGGCTTGTCCTCATTGCAACGGACTTGGCACTACAAACGAAATTAATATCAAAAAAATAGTTCCCGATGCCAAATTGTCGATAAAAGCAGGAGGATTTGCCCCTTTGGGCGACTATAAAAACAATTGGATTTATAAACAATTAGAAAATATTGGCGAAAAATACAATTTTAAAATAACCGATCCAATCGAAAAAATTTCTGACGAAGCAATGGAAGTGATTTTGAACGGTGGGCATGAAAAATTTGTAGTAGCCTCAAAAATATCTGGCGTTTCAAAAGAATATAAAATTGAATTTGAAGGCATTTCAAATTTTATTAAAAATCAATATGACGAAAGTGGTTCTGCGGTCATCAAACGATGGGCAAAAGAATTTATGGACGAAATTAACTGTAGTGTATGTAATGGTACAAGACTACAAAAAGAGTCATTGTATTTTAAAATCAATGAAAAAAATATTGCTGCATTATCAGATATGGATATTGCAGATTTAACCGAATGGTTTGCCACGTTAGACCAATATTTATCTGAAAAGCAGCAACAAATTGCCAAAGAAGTGGTAAAAGAAATCAAAGACAGATTGGCATTTTTAATGAACGTAGGGCTCAATTATTTGGCATTGAGTAGAAGCTCCAAATCGCTATCAGGAGGCGAGGCCCAACGCATCAGATTGGCAACTCAAATTGGATCGCAGTTGGTTGGTGTATTGTATATTTTAGACGAACCCAGCATTGGACTGCATCAAAGAGACAACGAAAAATTGATTCGTTCACTCGAAAATTTAAGAGACATTGGCAATTCTGTTTTGGTTGTAGAACACGACAAAGACATGATAGAACGTGCTGATTATGTGATAGATATTGGTCCAAAAGCGGGTAAGTTTGGAGGCGAAATCATTAGCAAAGGTACTCCAAAAGCGTTGTTGAAACACAATACGCTAACGGCACAATATTTGAATGGACACATGAAAATTGAAGTACCCCAAAAACGTAGAGCCGGCAACGGACATTTTTTGAAATTAAGTGGTGCAACAGGCAATAATTTGAAAAATGTAACTATTGAATTGCCTTTAGGTCAGCTTATTTGCGTTACAGGAGTGTCAGGAAGTGGCAAATCGACTTTAATCAACGAAACCCTCTACCCTATTTTGAATGCCCACTTTTTTAATGGGGTTAAAATTCCAAAACCTTATAAAAAAATAGAAGGTTTAGAACATTTGGACAAAGTAATTGACATAGATCAAAGCCCAATTGGCCGAACTCCACGAAGTAATCCAGCCACATATACAGAAGTATTTTCTGAAATACGAAATTTATTTACGCTTACCTCTGAAAGTATGATTAGAGGATATAAAGCTGGTCGATTTAGTTTTAATGTAAAAGGTGGACGCTGCGAAACCTGTGAAGGATCGGGAGTGCGAACTATCGAAATGAGCTTTTTGCCCGATGTTTATGTATCGTGCGAAACGTGTATGGGCAAAAGATTTAATAGAGAAACACTTGAAATTAGATACAAAGGCAAATCTATTGCAGATGTTTTGAATATGACCGTAGATGAAGCAGTTCCTTTTTTTGAAAATGTTCCGAAAATTTATCGAAAAATAAAAACCATTCAAGATGTAGGTCTAGGCTACATTACACTTGGACAACAAAGCACTACCCTTTCGGGAGGCGAAGCACAACGCATTAAATTGGCTGGCGAATTGAGTAAAAAAGACACGGGAAATACCATTTATATATTAGACGAGCCCACCACTGGTTTGCATTTTGAAGACATCAGAATTTTGATGGAAGTCATTCAAAAATTAGTAGATAAAGGCAACACCATCATCATTATAGAGCACAACATGGACGTGATTAAACTGGCAGACTATATCATAGATATTGGGCCTGAAGGAGGTAAAGGTGGTGGCCAATTGGTAGCCAAAGGTACACCCGAAGAAATAATCAAAAACAAAAAAAGTATTACGGCCGCTTTTTTGAAAAAAGAATTAAGATAAAAAAGATTGTTTATATTTATGATGTCTGAAATTATTAAATTTACATACAAATAATCCTAAATTCAAATACGAGATAACAAAAAGAAAGTTGAAAAATAAGCACTAATAAAAAGTATTAACATAAAAGAATTAAAAAAAGAACATCTCTCTGTTCTTTGAAATCCTTGTTTTACTATGAAATATATCGAAATACTTGGAAATGGCACATTGAGAATGATAAATGATTGGAAAAAAACATAATTATAAGAATTTTTTTTTGGACTGATAAATATGCAGTATATATACATTATATTATAAATAAATGTGGTAATTTTACCATTAAATAATATAATACTGTTAAATAAAGTGATTAATAAATTAATTTTAGAAAGTAAAATATGAGACTAGAAGATTTTGACAACGACGAAGACAAAGTAATTCAAGACAAATTAAAGCAAAAAACTTGGAACGAAATTAGAACCAATGACAGTTGGGCTATTTTCAAAATCATGTCTGAATTTGTAAATGGCTACGAAACCATGGGTAGAATTGGCCCATGTGTAACTATATTTGGGTCTGCAAGAACCCAACATGATACAAAATATTACACATTAGCCGAAAAAATAGCTTACAAAATAAGCAAAGCAGGCTATGGTATTATTACAGGTGGTGGCCCCGGAATTATGGAAGCAGGCAACAAAGGAGCACATCTTGGAGGAGGCACCTCGGTTGGTCTCAATATTGAATTGCCATTTGAACAACATTTTAACCCCTACATAGACCGAGATAAAAACTTAAACTTTGATTATTTTTTTGTAAGAAAAGTGATGTTTGTTAAATATTCTCAAGGGTTTGTAGTCATGCCTGGAGGATTTGGTACTTTAGACGAACTTTTTGAAGCAATAACGCTAATTCAAACCAAAAAAATAGCGAAATTTCCTATAATTTTAGTAGGTTCAAGTTTTTGGTCGGGGTTAATTGATTGGATTAAAAATGTTTTAATTGATACTGAAAAAACGGTTAGTCCAGAAGACCTAAATCTAATCAAAATTGTAGATAACGAAGACGAAGTGGTACAAGCATTAGACAGTTTTTACAAAAAATATACACTAAGTCCTAATTTTTAATAAAAAATTAAAAAAATTACCAATTAGATGTTGATGAAAAGTAACATCTAATTGGAATTTATTTTATAATACCAATATGGAATTATGATAAATTCCATACACGGTTCCTTTCATTTTTTGATGCAAAAAAATAGCGTTTTTCGATTTTGAAAGTATGTCTTTTTCTTCAAAAATCCATTCTTTTTCAGGATTAAACAAAGTAATATTGGCTTTTGACCCTATGCTAATTGACTGTTTTTCAATACCAAACACACTTTTTGATGCTGTAAATCGATCAACCACCACTTCCAAAGGCAGTACCTGAAGCAATGCACCAAATGCCGTTTCTAACCCAATCGAACCATATTTAGCCAAATCAAATTCCATTTTTTTATATTCAATATCTATTGGATTATGGTCTGATGTTATCATGTCTATAGTACCATCTAAAACCCCATTTATCAATGCTTTACGATCATGATCTGTTCTCAGTGGGGGCAAAACTTTGTAAATAGTGTCAAATTCTTGTAACTTGTTATCTGTCAATACCAAATGGTGTACACTTACACTACAAGTAACTTGCAACCCTTTAGCCTTAGCTTCTTTTATTAAACTAACAGATTTTTTAGTAGAAATAGTTGGAATATGTAATTTTCCGCCTGTATATTCTAATAAAAATAAGTTTCGAGCTACTTGAATCTCTTCTGCTATATTGGGAATTCCTTTCAATCCCAATTGAGTAGCTTCTATACCTTCATTAACTACTCCATGTCCTTTTAACCAAGAATCTTCGGAAAAGGCAATTACCAAGCCATCAAAATCTTGAGTGTATTGTAAAGCTATTTTTAATAAATTAGGATTTTCTATGTTTTTATTATAATCGCCAAAGGCTATTGCTCCAGCATTTTTCATATCAAATAATTCGGCCAAATCCTTACCTTCACTTTTTTTGGTTAATGCTCCAATTGGGAAAATAGCTACAGCTTGGTTTTGTGCTTTTGATTTTACAAAATACACCTCCGATTGAGTATCGATAACAGGCTGTGTGTTAGGCTGTAATGCCAATGCCGTAAAACCAGATTTTGCTGCAACATGCAAACCGTTTGCTATGGTTTCTCGATCCTCAAAACCAGGCTCACCAAAACAAACACTACTATCAAACCAACCTTGAGAAATATGTAAATTTTCGAGCGAAATTTCCTCATATTTATCATGATTATCAAGCTTAAAACCTATATTTTTAATATACCCCTTTTCTATCAAAACATCAACATCTTGCTGATGAAATGGGCTTTCACTATCTATTACTTTGGCGGAACGGAGAATTAAATTCATTTTATAAATTTTTGAATAATTATTTCTAATATCAAACAAATTAAAGCCAATACAACAAAGATTTTCCAAACAAAATTGTCTGTTCTATCACTTTGAAGTGTACTAAAAAATGCTTCTAAATGGTTTATTTTTTTAAAATCAGCATAAGCAGCTGCATTGTGTATAGATAAATCACTTTCCGTTCGTTGGTGGTTAAAACTTATGTTTTTTAGTAAGTTTTCTTGATTATAAACACCAAAATTACCCGCATTTTGAGGTAATTCATTAAAGAAAAGTTTTACTTTGCGCTGCCCAATTTGCTGTTCAGGTATAAAAGACTCTTGTTGGTTTTTTATACTTAACACCTTATCTTTATCAACCGTTTCCTCGACATAAAAAGGCAAATCATAGCCAATATTAAAAGTTTCAAATCCAGTTTTTTGATTGTGAATTCCCATTTTATAAAACACAGGAACTATGAGCGGTGCGTTTTGAAAATTTGATATTTTTTTATTTAAAGGCGATGCAAAAATGAATATTTGTGCCAATGGATTTTGTAACTGAACCAAAAAAGGGCTTTGATCATCAAAATTCAAAATCCAACTTCCTGGGTTTTGAATTTGTAATGATTTTTTTGAAAAAGGGTATTGGAAATTAGTCATTTGTTTTTCAAATACATTTTGAAATATGGGATGCGAAAAATTGATTTTTTGAATTAATTTTTCTTGTTCGTTCCAATCTAAAAAAAGACATGTGCCCAATTGTTTCAAAAAAGCATTAAAAGATGTATTGTTCTGATTTTCTGAAGGAATAATTATCAAGCTGCCACCATTATTAACAAATGTAAATAACGTATTTTGAATCGATTGTGATAATTCGTCTAGTTCATTTAAAATGATAACATCTTGATTTTCAAGTTCATTAAATTGAATTTGATGTACCTCTTGTTGTTTGAATTCAAATGAATCTGAAGTATAGATTTTTTTCAAAAAACCGTTATTGGCAGCATTGCCAATAGAAAGTACACGGCTCAATTTTGGGGTGGACAAACTAAAATAATATGTATTATCGTACAATAATCCGTTATCTTGAATTTGAGCAAAGCCATGAAAATCTTTTTTAGGAATTGTAAATTTTTGTAAATGATCTATGCCTTTATGTTGAATAATGGTTTTACCAACCATTTTGTTTTGGTCCATTATAGTCAATGGAATGTCTTGAAAATCAGATCCAAAATACTTGGTTTTTACAGTAATTTCATAAAAATTATCAAGCTTTTGGCTTATATAAACACTATCAATAGACACGTTGTTTTGTTGTTCGGCCGTTGGGTTGATAAAATAATAATTTTCATTTTCTGGATTTTGTTGAAACGGGGCAACGGTTCCAATTGCATCCGAAATAACCACTATATCTTTTTTATGAGATACTTGGTGCGTACGTATTTGCGACAAAGCAACAGATATATCAAACTTTTTTGTTGAATAAGTAATGTTTTGTAACTCTTTTTGTAAAGATTTGATATCGGTATCCCAAAAAACAGCGTCGTTTGTAAATATTGAAAACTTAATGTTGTCTGGTGTGTGTTCCAACAATTCTTGAATTGTACGTTTTAATAAAGCTCCTTGCTTGCCTTTTGCTTGCATACTGTAAGAATTATCCAATATAATGTACAAATTGTTTTGAGCATTTTTATAATCTTTAGATAAAAAATAAGGTTGAGCAAAAGCTACAATCAAACACGTCAATAACAACAGCCGACAAGCTAATAAAAGCCATTTTTTGATAGTAGCACTTTTTCTAGTTTGTAAATTAAGTGCTTTTAAAAACTTTACGTTTGTAAAATATTCTGTTTTAAATTTTCTTAACTGAAACAAATGAACCAATATTGGAACTAAAAGTAATAAAAAACTATAAAAAATTTCAGGATGTTTGAATTGCATACTTATTTTTATTTGGTCAAAAATACTACTTTTATTTTTGTTCTCTAAAAAAAAATTAATTTAATCGATTATTAAGTTAAAAAAATTATATTTGTAACAACTAAACTCGATAATAATGAAAAATTACTTATTCATTTCGTGCCTATTTTTTGTATTTGCTAAAAATGTTGCTCAATCAAAAAAGTTAAATTTGTGGGTTGGCACTTACACACAAAATTGTCAAAGTGATGGCATATACTTATATGAATTTGATGAACAAAATGGCAATTCCAAACTCGTTACCCATAGCCAAACAGTAGTCAATCCTAGTTATTTGAGTTTGTCAAAAAATAAGAAAACACTTTATGCAGTAAATGAAAACGGCCCACAAAGTACGGTAAGTGCCTTTGATGTAAAAGCAAATCAAATTATTTTTCAAAACAGTCAAGCTTCAAAAGGAGCCGATCCATGCCACATTATCAACGACGAAAAAAATGTTATTGTAGCCAATTATTCTGGAGGAAATATTACTGTTTTTAAAAAAAATACTGATGGAAGTTTATCCGAAGCCCAACAAGTAGTGCAGCACCAAGGCAAAGGATTTAATGACAAAAGGCAACAAAGTCCACACGTACATCAGGTTGTTTTTAGTCCTGATAATCAATATATTCTATCAAACGATTTAGGATTAGATAAAATATATTTGTACCAATACAATCCCAATCAAACCAAAGATATTTTAACAAAAAAAGACAGTGTTTTATTAAAAAAAGGCGCTGGCCCAAGACATTTGACATTTGATAATAAGGGAAAATATGTATATGTACTTCAGGAATTAAATGGCGTTTTGAGTGTGTTTGAATATCAAAAAGGACAATTAAAATGGATACAGGACACAAGTGTAGTTTTGGCCACATTTGAAGGCGAAACCAGTGCAGCCGATGTGCATATTACAAAAGATAATCGATTTTTGTATGCCACCAACAGAGGTACTGCCAATACCATTTCGTGTTTTGAAATTGGCAACGATGGCAAGCTTACATTTTTAAGAAATCAAAGTACAAATGGCAAAGGCCCACGTAATTTTGTACTTTCTCCTAATGACAAATACTTACTTATAGCCCATCAATATACGAATACTATTGAAGTTTTTGAACGCAATAGGCACACAGGAACCTTAAAAAACACCTCAAAATCCATTGCACTTTGTTCGCCCGTTTGTTTAATATTTGATACCAAATAATTTAGATTTTTTTAAATAAAGCATTAGGAACATAACTATAATTTTAGATCAATTCATAAAAAAATCTTTTCATTTTTCTTGTATCATTTTCAATATACTAATTTTATTTACTAACTAAAATTCGTTGATTACAATTCATTGCTCGGCTTGCAGCCGCAACGAAAATCTGGCTGTTGGCAGAGCTACTTATTTTGCCCATTGTTTAGGTAAGCCTATTCTCTCAAATGTTTTATTAGCCTTTTCCAATTTGTCTTTAAAAAGATTTAAATTGTCAAACTTATTTAGAGACTTGTCCAATACAACAATTGGAGTTTTTCTATTTTTTAATTCATTTATATCCTTCATATTAAAAAAATTAAATATTTATATTTCAATGTCGTTAAGTTAA
>NZ_MUGT01000014.1:0-67461 GCF_002217205.1 Flavobacterium branchiophilum NBRC 15030 = ATCC 35035
AAATAATCTTTTTTGATAATCACATTCAGAAACTATATTCGTGCAAAATAACACACCCCTTTTGTGGGTTGGGGGCTTCTAAAAGGATTTCGGCTACTATCCTAATGCAACATCCTGAAAACAATAGTATTCAACCCTTCTTAGCTAACCATAACACCCTCTACAAATAGCAAAGGCACTTCGGTTGCATTTTCGAGCGCTATACTATTCGCCTTGAAAGTATATTTTTTGTCATACAATTTATTGTCTATAAAAAACGTAACCATAAATTCATTGTGAAGTGCCAAAACACTTTTTTCTAACATCTCAATTTTTACAACCGACACGGGTTTTACTTCCATAAAAGCATGCCTAAGGATAGATGTTTTTTTCATCTCGCCATTGATGGTTCCAAATGCTTTTGACACAATCATTACGCTATCTAACTGATAATCTGAATCATTTATCAAATAAGCATACCAAACTTTTTCCATAAAATCATCGTTCCACTCTTGTACGGCAGCCAAATGAATGTTTTCAACAGTCGGGATCATGATGTCTTTTTGCATTTTGATTCAAATTTTTGGATTAATATTGACAAGGCAAAGGTAATGATTTGTTTTTTTGAAATAAAAGTCAAATCAACTTACTAATGAAATAAATTGTTTCAGTTTGCCACTTTTGCTTCTTATCAGTTTGTCTTTGCGAATAAACTTAAAGGATAATCCTTTTTCCAAATACTTTTCAATGGCTTGTTCTATACGTTCTATTTGATTAGAACTCAAAACACTATCACTCACATACTCAATTTCAAAAACAGCCGTTTGAAGTTGTTTGATTACAAACTCTTTTACATTGCCATCGTCATCAATGATGCTCTTGGTAATGTAATAAAACGTAAGTCCTGGCGATTTTTTGCCGCTTGGCAAAATAGCAATGTCGTTTGTTCTACCAACAAGTTGTTTTAAAATAGGTTTTTTTATCGTACTTTTTTCGTCTAAAATTCCTCTATCGCCAATGTCATATCGGATAAAAGGATGTGCCTTGTTAAACAAAGACGTAATTACAATGCGGCCTTCTTGTCCATTGGGCAACACCTTATTATGGTCGTCCAAAATTTCAACTAATATCGTTTCAGAATTAACCTCCCAGTTACCGTTTGGATGCTGAAAAGCAATCAAATCGAGCTCTGATGCACCATACTCGTTTACAACCGGAACTCCAAACTGGGTTTCGAGCAACAATTTATCCGATTCAAAAAGCATTTCGGATGTTGTTACCGTCACTTTTAAGGTTGGACAAACATCTTTAAGGATGATGTTTTGAGCTTTCAAAAATTTTGCAAACAAAACAATCGAACTGGTATAGCCGTTGATGTAATCAAATTGGTTTTTTTGAAATTTCAATAAAATGGTTTCTAAAATGGTATCAGACATATCAAAAATAGGAAAACGGTAGCGGTGGCTCAAAACGTCTTTGAGCCTTTCTTTGGTATGCCCAATAAAATCGAGCGGAATACCGTAAAATCGGGCCTGAAAAGATTGATCAAAATCAATGCCATACCATCCAAATCGATGGATAATACCACACCAAGTAAGTGCATGGCAGTATTTATCTTTGGCAAATACAAACGGGTCGCCGCTAGATCCAGATGTTTTATTGATAAAAACATTTTTTGGAGTATAGCCGTTTGACAGTCTTTGAGCAAGAGGTTTTTGAAAATCTTTTTTGGTCAAAATAGGTATGTCTTGCCAAGTACGTATAGTTTTTGATTGTAAAATAGCTTTATAAAAAGGGTTGTTTTGTTGATGAAAAAGCACAATATCGCTTTTTTTTTCATTAATATAATGATGGTATTGTGCTTCTGGAATTTTCAGAATGGTTTCAAATTCTGATTGAGCTTCTTTGATTGGAAAACCCGAAAATTTGAGTGATAACTGGAATAAAGAGACCATAAAGTGGGGCTTAGTAGGTTTGAAATGAAATATTTCAAAAGTATAAAAAATAAATTATTTTATCATTCTAAAACAAACTATTTTTGCATCATTAAAAACATACACAATGACAATTTTATTACTTGGTTCGGGCGGCAGAGAACATGCTATGGCATGGAAAATGTTGCAGTCCGACAAATGTTCCAAACTACTTGTTGCCCCTGGCAATGCTGGTACGGCAAGCATCGCAACAAACATCAACATTAGCCCCACAGATTTTGAGGCATTAAAACAATTGGCCATTGCCGAGCAAGTAGGTATGGTTGTGGTGGGGCCAGAGGATCCATTAGTTCAAGGGATTTATGATTTTTTTAAAAATGACGAAAAATTACAGCACATTCCTGTAATTGGGCCATCAAAAATGGGGGCACAACTAGAGGGTAGCAAAGAATTTGCTAAAGAATTTTTAGTCAGACATCAAATTCCAACGGCGGCATACAACAGTTTTACGGCAGCAACTGTTGAGGCAGGTTGTGCTTTTTTGGAAACGTTGCCACCGCCTTTTGTATTAAAAGCCGATGGATTAGCAGCTGGTAAAGGAGTTTTGATTATCCATAATTTGGACGAAGCCAAAACCGAGCTGCGTAACATGCTGGTGCATCAAAAATTTGGACAAGCCAGTACAAAAGTGGTTATCGAAGCATTTTTAGATGGAATCGAATTGAGCTGTTTTGTATTAACAGATGGTAAAAATTATAAAATATTGCCAACAGCCAAAGATTACAAACGCATAGGCGAAGGCGACACTGGCCTAAATACTGGGGGCATGGGGGCTGTTTCGCCTGTTCCATTTGCAGATGACGTGTTGATGGAAAAAATAGAAAATCGAATTGTAAAACCTACTGTGGCTGGGCTTCAAAAAGATGGTATAGATTATAAAGGTTTTATTTTTATTGGCCTGATCAATGTAGAGGGTGAGCCTATTGTGATTGAATACAACGTACGAATGGGCGATCCAGAAACCGAAGTGGTCATTCCTAGACTACAATCAGACTTAGTAGCGCTGTTTGAGGCTGTAAGTACACAAACTTTGGATAAAGTGGTTTTAGAAATAGATCCCCGAAGTGCCACAACCATTGTGGTGGTTTCTGGTGGTTATCCAGAATATTTTGAAAAAGGAAAAATCATTTCTGGACTAGATAGTATAGCAACATCATTGGTGTTTCATGCAGGAACAAAACTCGAAGGCAATCAAGTGTTGAGCAACGGTGGTCGTGTTTTGGCCATTACTTCTTTTGGTCAAGACTTTAGTGAAGCCGTAAAAAAATCTTATCAAAACATAGACAAACTACATTTTGATAAGATGTACTTTAGAAAAGATATAGGCTTTGATTTGTAAAAAAATAAGACATAAGCTTCTGAAAATTTCAGGAGCTTATTTGTCTAAATACGAATGTGCCGTAGTATCTTGATACTCGTCGTTGTTTGCTTTGTGTAATTTTAATTGTTTTATCCAATAAACAATATAATAAGTACAAATTCCCATAAAAATCCAATTGAAAATATTAGCAGCAAACCAGCTTTTTAATTCCAAATCTTTCAAGAAATCTTGAGGGATATAAAGTACCTTTTCAAACAACCATTGTATTCCTTCGAAAAATGCTTTCATATTCTATAAAAATTATATTTATATTTGCAAAAATATAAAATATCCGCATGATAACAACTATTTTTAAGAAATCTAATCCAATAAATTATATTTTGATTGGTTTATTGATAATTGGCTTCTATATTATTTACATTTTTAATCAAAAAATAGTTTTTTTCGACTCTTTTTTTTGGATAGAAAAAACCCTTTCGTTATTGGCAATCCTTGGATCGTTAATAACTGCCGAGTATATTACCCAAAAAAATGGTTTGAGCAAAGGAGGCACTTATTCTATATGTTTTGGGTTGATGTATTTTATTTTTTTTCCCTCTGTTTTTAATGAAACACGCATGTTGTGTGCCAATTTTTTGGTGCTTTTAGCAATCCGAAGGCTCATTTTGATGCAAACTTTAAAATTTCCAAAAGAAAAAATATTTGATGCCTCATTTTGGATTTTTATTGCTACCATATTTCATTTTTGGAGTATTTGGTTTTTACTTTTAGTATATGTAGCCATTGTTTTTCATGCTTCTAGGGATTACCGCCATTGGTTAATTCCATTTATTGCCTTGTTTTGTGTGCTTATTTTATTTGCACTTGGCAGTTTAATTATTAGTAAAAATTTGTTTTACGCTTTTATACAATCTACTCATTTTACATTCGACATCAATTATTTTGCTTCTATAAACGACAATATTAGTTTTTCCATATACCTTACAACCTTGTTGTTTTTTGCGGTTTCGCTACTCCTCTCGCTTTCAAAAAGACCTTTAGTACTAGGGGCTACCTACAAAATTGTGTTGTTTTGGCTGGCCATTGGTTTATTTATATTTGCTGTTTCGGCCCCAAAAAACAATAGTTTACTGGTATTTACCTTTGTCCCTTTGTCCATAATATGTACCGCTTTTTTAGAATTTGTTCCCTTGCAATGGCAAAAAGATACTGCCTTTGTTGGGGTTTTAGTACTGAGCATTGTTTCTTATTGTATTCATATTTAATTGATAAAAATAATTAAATTCTTATTAAATCAATTCATTATTAATAAAATCTAAAACAAGTTTATACGCTTCTTTTTTGGCGGTTTCCAAATCGTAGTTTTTAATTATGGTATCAAATTGGGGTGCTGTTGCCAGCTCTACATGGGCTTTTGCAATTCGCATATTGATTTTTTCATCGCTTTCGGTAGAGCGTTCTTTGAGTCGTCGTTTCAATTCATCAACGCTTGGTGGTTTTACAAAAACTGCCAAGGTTTCATCAGGAAATTTAGATTTGATTCGTAAACCACCCGCAACATCTATATCAAAAATAACATTTTTTCCTTTGTCCCAAATTCGGGTTACTTCGCTTTTTAGCGTGCCATAAAAATTGTCTCTATACACTTCTTCCCATTCTACAAAATCTTCGTTTTTGATGTGGTGTTTAAATTGTTCTAACGACATAAAATAATAATCTTTACCGTTTTCCTCCTCTCCCCTAGCCTGTCGAGTTGCTGCCGAAATAGAGAATTCTAAGTTTAAATTTTCGTGTTCCAACAAATGTTTTACAATTGTTGTTTTTCCTGAACCTGAAGGAGCAGAAAAAACGATAAGTTTTCCTTTTTGCATTTTTTTAGGTTTTAATAATGTTTTTTGGTGATTACTATAACGAAAAATAATAATTTTTAATTTTATTAGCAATTAATTTTCTCCTCATTGTTAAGAATTCATTGTAATCAATATAGTCCATTTTCAATATTTGTTCAGGTACACAATTCATTTTTAAATTGTCCAATAACTCATTCTCCGTTGCAATTCCGCTAACTTGTTGATTTTCATTATTAATTTGGTCGACAATTATTTTAAAATAATCTTTAGGAGGTTTATTTCCTACTTTAATATTAATTTCTGATTGCATATAAACATAATTTGCGATTTGATTGTATTTGCTTCTATCCAAACCATTTTTTTTCAAAAAATCTTTAGGAAATAAATGATGAATATCTCCACGAAGCGAAATTAAATCGCCCACTGTAACATCTTTAGAAAGAAATCCTTTATCATTAGTTTTGACTTGTGATGCTAAAAAAACATGAAAATAAGGGCTACTTGCTACTGAAGTATCTAAACTTTGAGGTAATGATGCGTTCCAAAATGCATCTGAAAGCTCTCCATCTTCTTTTTCTTTTAAATATACATCAAATGGTTTTTGTGCAATTTGTTTGATATCAAAATCAAAAGTACTTTCGGGTGAGCCAGAGTATCTACCTGTTAAAATTGAAAAAACTAACCATCTACGAACATAACTTTCAATGACTATAGCATTTACATTTAGATCTTTCAGTTTTAAATACACAATATAAGCAAAATTTAATGCGTTTTGCGAACGAATTAATTTTGGTGAAATAAATCCCGCCGATTTAACAATCATCAAAAATCGTTTAAAATTGGTTTCGTTTATAAAATTATAGACCCCTTTTTTTAATAAATCAAAAGATTTTTCAGCTATAGAATCTTCGTAAGTTCTCGTTTCAAAATTTCTTCCAGATAACAAACTGACCAAATCTGAAAGTCGTCCTCTATTAAATTGTGTAGTAAAAGCAACTCTAATCAAATCATTATAATCAGGATTATACAAATCTTCGTTTTCTGTTTTTAGCCATTGCATTTTTTGAAAAAAAGTCGTTTTTGAAAACTCAATATCGTTATCTACAATGTGTTTATAAAAATCAGGAGCAATTGCTAAATGACAAAAATAATCAATAGCTTTTCTTAATTCATCTCCTTTATATTCCGTATTAGAGGCTATCTTGCTCATGGCAAAATCTGCCTGACTCAAAACAACTCCTTTTGAATTAATTCTTATAAATATTTCTGTTACTGTTTCTATATCTAAATCTGAAGCTAGTTCTATTAAACCAATCTGTTTTTTAGGTATATTTACAAGTTTTGTAATAGTATTTTCAATTAATTCTTCATCAGTATCTGGATTTAATACTAAGTAGTTTCTAATGATTTTTAAAACACTTGAATTTCCATTTAAAATTTCAGAAATATCGGGTAACCAAGTTTTATCTTTGTTTATGGCAGGATTTTGAACTTCAAAACGCTCATTTATCGGATGAAATGCTATTTTTATTTTTACTCGTTGATAATTTTTATTAATCACATACTGTCCAAGAATTGCTGCGGTTAGGGCAGTAATCCGTTGTTGTCCGTCAATTAAAACTTTTTTACCTTCGCTTAATGTACCGTCTTTAAGCCTAACATTAGGATTTTTCCATGCAATAACATAGCCAATTGGATAGCCTTGATATAAACTGTCCATTAAATCTCTTACCTTGGAACTATCCCAAACAAAAGGTCTTTGAATCTCGGGAATTGCAATTTCGCCTGAAATAACCCAAGACATAATTGTTTCTATAAGGTGTTGATTTACAGAATATTTTTGCATTTTCCTATCTTATTTTAAAGCACATTCAATACTTGTTCTTTTATTTTTTCTAACTCGTCTTTCATCTGTACAACCAATTTTTGCATTTCGGCATGGTTTGATTTGGAGCCCATTGTGTTGATTTCTCGTCCCATTTCTTGAGTAATAAAACCTAGTTTTCGTCCATTGGCCTCTTGGCCTTCGAGGGTTTCGATAAAATAGTCCAAATGATTTGAAAGCCGTACTTTTTCTTCGGTGATGTCTAATTTTTCCAAATAATAAATCAATTCTTGTTCAAATCGGTTTTCGTCAATACTAACTTTTAGTTCATTGATGGCTGTTTGCAAACGGTCTTTGATGGCTTGCACCCTTTCTGGATCTAATGCCAATGCTTCTTGCATATATTGCTTGATATTGGCTATACGGTGTCTGAACTCTTTTTCGAGTGATTGGCCTTCGGAAATTCTAAATGCTTGGATGTTTTGTAGGGCTATTTGCACTGCTTTTTGTATTTCTTGCCATTCATTTTCATCAATTTCTTCTCGTTCGGTTTTTAGGGCATCGGGCATTCTTATGGCCATTTTCATCAACTCTGTTTGATCTGCAGTGGCATACACCTCTTGGAGTTGGGCTATATAAGCTTTTACAATTGGAACGTTTACTTTTGAGGTGGTTTGTTCGGTTACATTTTCTATAAATATCGAAAAATCAATTTTTCCACGTTCGAGTTTAGAGGCTATTTCGTTGCGTAATCCCAACTCCATTTCTTTATAAACAGACGACATCCGAACGTTTAAGTCTAATCCCTTGCTATTTAAGGATTTTATTTCTACGATTATTTTTTTGGTTGGCAACTGCAAATTGGCCTTGCCATAGCCTGTCATCGATTGTATCATATATTGGTTTTTCAAAAAAAAGTTGGGCAAATATACTAAAAAAGCCTTATTCATTTACTTTTATATCCCATACATCTTGAGGCGGTACTTTTTGTAACTACAATTTGATTTTGTAGATAAAGCCAAATTCATATCAATAAAAAATATATATTTGTATGTTGAAACCAAAAACATTTTGTTATTTTGATTCATTTATAGAACAAGTTTAAAAATTAAAAATTAAAAAATCATACCGCATGAAATATCATCTTATTGACAATCAGTTATTTATAAAAAACAGAGCCAAATTTGTTGCTCAAATGAAACCCCATAGTGTTGCGGTTTTCAATTCAAACGACATCTATCCAGTATCGGCAGACAGCACTTTGCCATTTGCACAACATCGGGATATTTTTTATCTTTCGGGAGTAGATCAAGAGGAAAGTATTTTGCTTTTGTTTCCAGACGCTCCTTATCCAGAGCATCGAGAAATGTTGTTTTTAAGAGAAACCAACGAGCATATTGCCGTTTGGGAAGGCGAAAAACTAACCAAAGAAGCCGCTCAACAAGTTTCGGGTATTCAAACCATACATTGGCTGCAGGATTTTCATAAAATTTTGAACGAAATGATGACTTATTCTGAAATAATGTACATCAATACCAACGAACATTATCGGGCAGCAGTAGCTACTGAAACCCGTGAGGCCCGTTTTGTAAAATGGTGGAAAGAAGCTTATCCTGCACATCAAGTTGCTAAGAGCAACCCTATTTTGCAAAGGATTCGATCTGTCAAAGAGCCTGAAGAGTTGGCCTTAATTCAAACGGCTTGTAACATTACTGAAAAAGGGTTTCGTCGTTTGCTTTCTTTTGTAAAACCCAATGTCATGGAATATGAAATTGAGGCCGAATTGATTCATGAATTTGTCCGCAATCGTTCCAAAGGATTTGCCTATACCCCAATCATTGCATCGGGCAAAAATGCCAATGTGTTGCATTATATAGAAAACAATCAACCGTGTTTGGCGGGCGATTTGATATTGCTAGACGTTGCTGCAGAATATGCTAATTACTCTAGCGATTTAACCCGAACAATACCCGTTTCGGGTCGTTATACCGATCGTCAAAAAGCGGTTTACAACGCCGTTTTGAAGGTGAAAAATGAGGCAACAAACCTATTGCAGCCGGGTGTTTTGTGGAAAGAGTACCACCTTGAAGTGGGTAAAATAATGACTTCGGAGCTGCTAGGATTGGGACTTTTGGACAAAGCCGATGTACAAAACGAAAATCCTGAAAAGCCCGCTTATAAAAAATATTTTATGCACGGTACTTCACATCATTTGGGCTTAGATACTCATGATTATGGCTTGTTGCACGAACCTATAAAACCCCACATGGTGTTTACCGTAGAACCTGGCATATATATACCCGAAGAAGGTTTTGGTATTCGATTGGAAGACAATGTGGTTGTACAAGAGCATGGAAATCCTTTTAATTTAATGCAAAATATTCCTATTGAAATTCAAGAAATTGAACATTTGATGCATGCATAAAAATGCTGTTGTTTGTAGCATTTTCCGTTAGGGATAGTAGTGAAAATCCTTTTAGAAGCCTCCCAGCCCCAAAAAGGGGTATGTTATTTTGCACGAATATAGTTTCTGAATGTGATTTTAAAAAAATATAATTTCACAATATTATATTTCTTTTGGAGTTCAAAGAACGTTGCTTGAAACGGGTAACCCGACCCTTGTGGGAACGTCCAAAAAACATTGAGGCTAGTTTAGCATTTAGCCCTAAAAATGATGCCTGTTTGAATGACATTAGCTATTGTAAAAAAAAAAACACCTTTTGTTTTGGTTACTACATCCAAAAACAAAAGGTGTTTTTTTGATTGTGCTAGGTCTAAAAGCGATAACCAATAGATATGCCGCCACGCCCCACATATTTGTAATCCAACTCTTTTGATTTTGGGTTGAATAAATTGCGACCAACACCAGAACTAATTTCAAAAAATATTCCTTTTTTATTGATCCATTTTCCTCCGATACCAAATCCTAGTGCAAAATCGGTTGATTTTTCGGGTTTGAAAGTATAGTAATTGTAATTGCCGTTTTCATAAGTATAAGCCAAATAATCTTTGCCTTGCTGTGTATTGAGCATTCCAAATCCTTCAAAGAAAAAACCGGCTGCGGGTTTTTTTCCAAAATACATTCTATAATAAGTTGTCAATCCAAAAACCTCGGACGTATCTTCGCTGTTTGCAAACATTAAGGAAGCACCAACACCCGAATCTTCGTTGAGTAATCGTTCATAAGAGGCGTCAAAAGCACCTAAAACGAGGTAGAGAGCATTTAATTTAAGTTCGTTTTTTTTTGAAAAATTATCTTTTTGTTGAGCTACTACTACACTTGAAATAAGAAGTGTAAGTAAGATGAATTTGTTTTTCATTTTTAAAAAAATTAAGTTGTAAGTTTGTTTTATAATAAGTACAAAAGTATTAAAAAAAACTTTTATCTATCATATTTATCTATTAAAATTATAAAAATTCGCTATTTTCCCAACCCCTGGCTTTCAAAGGGATTTTAGTATTGGCTCGTGTAATCAAATGAATACCGTCTGATTGGGGCAGGATATGCCCAATAATACTAAAATTTGGGTTGCCTTTAATTTTGTCGAAATCCGTAATTTGAATAGTAAATAAAAGTTCAAAATCCTCGCCTCCACTCAAGGCCACGGTGGTACTATCGAGGTTAAATTCTTCGCAAGTGTTCATAAACTGCGGGTCGAGTGGCAATTTGTCTTCATACAAATGGCAACCCACTTGAGATTGTTTGCAAAGATGCAACACTTCCGAGGCCAAACCGTCTGAAATGTCTATCATGGCCGTTGGCACTATCTCTAGAGCATGAAGGAGCGTTCGAACATCTGTTCGGGCTTGTGGCCGAAGTTGCCTTTCTATTAAATAAGCATAGGCTTCCAAGTCGGGTTGCACGTTTGGATTTACAAGAAACACTTGTTTTTCTCGTTCTAGCACCTGAAGCCCCATATATGCGGCGCCAATATCGCCAGAAACTACTAGTAGATTAGTGTCTTTTGCCCCATTTCTATAAACAATTTCGGCCTCATTTGCCATGCCCAATGTGGTAATACTTATGATAAGCCCTTTTTGTGAACTTGTTGTTTGTATGCCCACAAGGTCTAATGTATAATCTAAAGTGGCTCTTCGGATTCCATCAAAAAGGTCGTCGAGAGCCTCGAGGGTAAAACGGTTTGAAACGCCTACCGAGACTGTAATTTGAGTTGGGCGGGCGTTCATGGCAGCTATATCCGAGAGGTTGGCCACTACGGCTTTGTAACCTAGATGTTTGAGCGGCATATAAGCCAGGTCAAAATGAACCCCTTCTATCAACAAATCATGTGCAACAAGGGTTTTTTGATGATCAAAATCCAATACGGCAGCATCGTCTGACATGGCGTTTGTTGTAGAGGGTTGAGAAGGGCAAAAAGGTTGATTCAAATGATGGATAAGAGCAAATTTGCCCATTTTTTCTAATGTTGTGCGTTGTGGATTTTTATCTTGAATCATGGCAATTACAGTTGATTTTTTGGGTACAAATATACAAAGTATCTTCTTATAAAGCGGACAGCCCCAAAAGCGTTTTTGGAATTTTAAATAATAAATACGTTTCTGTTTGATTTTTTTATACATTTGCGGAGGTAATAAAAACGGGATGTTATGAAAACTCGAGTAAACAATGATGATAAATGAAAATAGTATTAGACAACATTATTTTTTCTAATGTAAATAATGGTGGCGTTTCAAATTATTGGTTTGAACTTATCAAATATATAGAGAATCAAGATATTGAAGTTACTTATATAGAAAATCAAAAAATGGAGTCTAATTTTCATAGAAATCAATTGAATATTTCTAGTGAAAAAATATTTAAAACAAAATATCAAAAATGGAATAGGTTATTGCCAATAGATTATAACATTGAAGATGAAATCATATACCATTCTAGTTATTATAGAGCATTGACCCATGCTAAAAATGCTATAGAAATAACAACCGTACATGATTTTATACATGATTTTTTTTCTCCAATATACAAAAGAAAACTTCATAATTATATTAAATATGCTGCAATAAAAAGAAGCAAAGGCGTTATTTGTGTTTCTAACAATACTTACAAAGACATGCAACGATTTTGTCCAACAAAACCTCATCAACAAACTGCTGTTATTCCAGTTGGGGTTAGTGATGATTATTTTCCGAAAGAAAATACTCTACAAGATTTTGCCCAATTAAAAGAATGGAATATTGAAAAAAATGGATATTTATTGTTTGTTGGAGGAAGAGTTAATTATAAGAATTTCGATTATGTATTGGAAGTTATCAAACACACTCATTTCAAACTTGTTGTAGTTGGCGGTGGCCGTTTTAATAAAATAGAGTTGAAAAAAATGACTTCAATATCTAGTGCTATTTTACATTTGGATAATGTGTCAAATGCCCATTTGAACTTGCTTTATAACAATGCATTTGCATTGATTTATCCTTCTAAATATGAGGGTTTTGGCATTCCTATAGTAGAAGCCATGAAATCTGGTTGTCCTGTAATTGGTTTTAATCAACCCATAATTAAGGAAATTGTTGCAGATGCTGCTTTATTGCTTAATCATTTAGACCCATCGGCATACATTTATTTTGAAAATTTATTAAATAAACAAACGTATAGAAACGAAATAATAGCAAAAGGGATTGAAAATTCTAAAAAATACAGTTGGACTAAATGCAGTAAAGAGACTTTAGAATTTTATCAATCATTAAGTTGATGGTATTGATATTTATGGTTGAAATAATAAGTAAAAAATAGTAGGTTGAAAAAAAACACTCCATTTTGTCTGTAGAAAAAGTCTTCGGTAAAATTCAAAATAAAAATATTTAGCATGATAATAGAACAGAGTAACTGGTTGTATTTGTAAATAAAATTAGTAATTTTGAATACCCATATAAAATATATACACAGCCCTAAAAGGCCACTTGACAAAAGTATATAAAAGAAATAGTTGTGCGTTAATTTAGGATTTTTATAAAAATCGGAATCGTATTTGCTTTTGTAACAATCTAATAATTCCGTCTGAAGTTGGGCAAAACCAACACCAAATAATAAGTTGGGTTTTGCAACATCTACACTACATTCAAAAATGGCTCGTCTGATGTTTGTAGAGTCGTAAGATTTTCCTTGAGGTTTAGAGCTATAAGACTCTACCAATTCTACAAACCTTTTTTCTACACCAGGAACATTATAACCAAAAATACCAAAACATGTAATGAATATAAAAAACACCAAGTATCGTAAATACTTGGTTGAATGAAGTTTAAATAAAATGATGTAAGATATTAAGATAAAAATAAAGATAATATTTATTTTGACGGATAACATGAAAGTGATAGTAATATAAAAAACAACGTATATCATTTCCGAATATTTTTTTTGGTAAATGAATTTTATAAATGAATTGAAAATACATAAAATTAATATCGATGTAAAATAAGTAGGATGTATCCTAAAAATTGGAATTTCGTTGTAAACAAAATTTCTAAATTTAGGAACTTTATAACTATATAAAAATAAATCGAAAAAACTATATTGATTTAGGAATAATACAATATAAGTAATACAAATAATAAGACAAACATATTTTAATAAATTCAAATATAAGGTAACATTTTTATTTGTAAAAAAATTTATAGGTATATTGTTAAAAATAAAAGGTATTAAAAAGAAATATAGTGCATTTTTAATAGGAGTTAAATCGCTGAAGTTGGTCATTCTTAATATACAAAAAATAAGAATTATCCAAAAAGGTATGCTGTATATAATGATATTTTTATCAAAATTAAATTGTTTTTTTTTATATTGAACAAAAAGACAAACTAAACTTGTGATTATGAAAATGGCATTGTTTATATTCTCTTTAAAGAAAGGAAAACAAAAAAACAAGCAAAACAGAATAAATAAAAAATTATTAATAAAATTGTTCATGCTATAAAAAATATTAATACTTTTGCAAAGTTAATATTTTAATTTAAACAAAAAATGAAAAAAATAATTGGTTTAGTTTTATCTGCTTTGATAATTGTTTCCTGTGGAAAAGAAAAGAAAACAGACTCTGAACAAGAAACCCTTGAAGTGAGTGGGGATAAATTTACTTTAGAAATAGAAGGAATTTATGAAAAAGACGATAGTTTGATTGTTTTTTATGAAAACGAAGGTTTTTTTGTACATGATAAACCTACAAGTGTGAAAGTAAAGGGGTCTCCATTAAATCAAAAAATAATTGTGGATATGCCAAAAAATATTTTTCCAAGTAACTTTAAAATTACTGTAAGTACTAATAAAGATCAGAAAAATTTATTAATTTCAAATGTAACCATCAAAAATGGCAAGTTATTAATTGATGGTAGTAATGATAAATATTCTAAATTATTTGCTACTGATGAATCATTTTCATGGGATGAAAAAAATTCTAGATTTACATTAAACCATTCTAATAAATATCCGCCATCATTTATAGGAACAAAAGAGTTAATAGGTTTATTAGCCACCGAATAAAATACACCCTGTATAAATAGAAAAGCTGTTCATATCATAAATGAACAGCTTTTTTTGTATTATATCAAATAAGTTGTAGGGATTATAACACCAAATACACATATAATTTGTGGAATTCTTTTAAATCTGGGCTTTTCTAACATTTATAACTTCATAATATATTAGCCATATAAAGAAAAAGAATTCGGGCGGAAAGTAATGCCCGTCTCGAAATAGTTTTAATAAAATATAAATAATCAACCCTTGAGATAAATAAAATTTTTTGTTTAAAAAATACTTTTTGGAATGCCATAAAAACATAATTACCACAAATATTCCAATATAGCCTATTTCAGATGCCATTCTTGTAAATAATGAATTGGCATCGTTTGCATTTGTATCTGCTCTTTTCATGACATATAAATATTTTGGAGGTGACATTCTGTGAAAATAAACATTTTTATGAACATATACATGGCTTCCAATGCCACTACCAAATGGGTGATCCTGCAGGTTTTGATTGGCAATAAATACATTACTTAATAATGCATAGGAACTCAAATTTGTATATTCTTTAAATTTTCCGGTATTGACGGCATTTAACGACTCTATTGTATCATCAACTCTTAACTTAAAAAAATTATATTCATTGTAAATATATACAAAGGTTATTAAAATAAATGGTATCGAAATTAATAGGAATAATATTCTTTTTAATGAAATATTAGGTAAAATAAAAATTAAAGCTATCCCTAAATATCCAAGTGAGGAACTAGAAATAATTAAGGTTATAAAAATTATCAAAAACGGAATGTAGTTTTTTATTTTTAAGTAGTAATAACAAGCCGGAATGACTACAATGGCATAATGTGCTGGCTCTGTAAATATGCTACATAATCGCTGATCGCCCTGGGGATTAAATGAAATACCCATAAAATACATTGGATAAGCAATAATTGCTGCCCATAAACTCATTTTTAAGTATATTTTTTTTATAATAATAAAATCAAACATCGGAATGAAATTATAATAATAAACGCCAATGATAGATATGCCAATGATTTGAGCTAAAGCATAATTTGGAGGAATACCAATAATGATATTTGCAATCAAAGCGTGTATTAGAAGCGATACTAATACGATTAAAAAGTATTTATTAATATGTATGGTTTTATTTATTAAAAAAACCAAAGTATAATTTAAAATTATAATTAGGTATAATAATTTTAAATCTATAATAAAATGAAAAAAAAAGGCTTCGGTAAAAACTGCAAAAATAGATGAATACAATAAATATTGCTTTAAATTATAATTCAATTTTTTTGATACAACCATAGATGTGTATGATTAGGGAATATGTTATTATTTTAGCTAATTATTGTTTATTCTCAAATTTAAAACCATCTTGTAATGACTCTCCTCTTAATTTAAGATTATTGCTTAAGAAAGGTGAACAAGGAACTAAATCGTAACATCTCTGAATATTATTTGGTCCAACTCCATATAAAATGATTTTTTCGTTTTTAGAATTAAAATAGATATTGTCTGTAAATTCTGATCCACTGCGTCTTACATGCTTTTTATAATTTTTTGGCAATATAGCATAGGTATTTATTTTATCAAACTTGTAATCCTTCGTAAATAGCAAAAAAGACTTATCAATAAGTATTAAAAGTATGGACAGTATAAAAATAAATTTGACATAATCAAGATATCGTATTTTTGCAATAATTTGTTCAAAAAACATAAAAAAAATAGCACTATTTAACAATAAAATAAATGAAAACGAAAAACGAAAATCAGGTGCTAAAATAAACCAAAATATAAAGCACAAATAACAAATAAAAATTGAAAATATAAATGATTTTTTAAAAAAAAGTTTGTTTTTAAAATATTTTATTAAGACAAAAACAGGGGTTAATATTGAGATATAAAATAATATTTTGTTTTTTAAAATTACTGCCTCCCACCATATAGGAAACCATTCAGCAAATGATTTTCCAAGTACTTCTTCATGTTCCTTAAATGGTATTCTTGCCCATGAACTCACCCATTTTTTAATATCAACAACGTTTTCTACGGGTACTTTCCAATCAAAATTAAATAAATCTATATATTCAAATGGATACAAGACATAACCTGTAAGAATTATGTTTCTAATTATCCATGGAAATACAAGCACAATTGCATAAATAAGCGTATTTTTTAAAATAAATATCTTATTTTTGTTTTTTTGATGTAATGCAAACAAACTAAGTACAATAACAGGAGTCATAGAGAGTTTTAAAGTAATACAAAAAAAGGGGATTATAATATATAGCAAATATTTTTCTTTGAAATTATATCCTAGAATTAATAATTTAATAAAAATAAAGGAAGCTAAAATATTTGGCATTAAATCAGTACCTGGTGAAGATATGTCTAATGTATATTGCTCAAAAAAAAAGTAAATAAAAAAAAGGCTAATAAAAGACACTATACCTTTATGTTCAAATGAAATTTTTATTAACCAGATGAAAAATACTAATGATATTAATGCATTAATAATGTAGAGTGATTGATTGAAAAAAGTAGAAAAAGTAAAAGCAGCACTTAATACGAGGATAGAAGAATTAAATCCAAAACGATTATTAAAATTAGCTAATCCAGGCACTACACTATATAGTTCGTTCCATCGTATTGCGGCAATATGGTATAAATCAGAATCGAAAAGTTTTGGATAAACTAAGGATGAGAACAATATTATTAGCGTAATTAATACAATTGCCAATAAATAATATTTTTTATTTTTGTAATAATTACAAAGAATATTAAACTGATTTTTAAAAATATTTGTATTTTTTTTATATAAATAATAAAATAAAACAATTGATATTAATATCAATAATATTAATGCTATTCCATCTGTTGGAAAGAATAAACTCCATAAATTAAGAAAACTTCCTGTTATAGAAATTCCAATAAAAAAAGAATCAAAAGTGTCATAATAATTATAGCTATCTATTTTTAGTACAAAAGATTTTCCAACTATGGTAAAAATAAAAAACATTATAGCAAAGCATATTAAGTATATAAGCATAAAATTAATTTTTAAGTACTACATTTATTTCTTAGAAACATTTATCACGGAAAGCCCAATTTTATTGAAAGTAATATAATCTGCAAATTTGAATATTGGGACTAATAGATTGAATATACCCATTTGACCTTCTGGAATAGTTTTTTTCTTTAAGATATTTCCAGAAAAATACCAACCAAAGATTCCTATAAAATTAAAAGAAAACGTATGTTGAATTGTTAAGCCATTTTTTGAAATTATTTTTTTTAAGCTATTTGGAGTATATCTTCTAAAGTGTTCTAACTCAACATCAAACGAGTTGAATAGGGCTTGATAAGCTGGGACTAGAATGATCAGTACACCATTTGCTTTTAGTAATTTTTTACAATTCGCAATGGCTTTTTCATCATTTTCTATATGCTCTACTACGTTTAAAGCAAAAACTGTATCAAACGTTTCTAAATACTCTTTATACTGTGAATCAAAATTTGGATGAACCAAATCAATCTTTACAATTGGGTTAGTATATTTTTTTTTTAGGATTTCGCAATAATTTTCTCTTAAATCACTTAGTGTAATATCATATTTATCTTTAATAAAATACTTAGAAATATTACCTATACCACTTCCTATTTCAAGTATTTTGCCTTTACAATTTTTTTTGATGGTATGATACATCCATTCGTTAAATTTATCTGCTTTTTCTATCACGTTTAGTGTGATATGTCCTTCTACATCTATTTCTTTTATATTATGCTCCATCTTATTTTGCTTTAAATAAACCATATTTTATTATACAATATATCGCTCTAAAACCATCTTTCCATCCAATTTTTTTACCTTCTTCATAAGTTCTACCATAATAAGAAATGCCTACTTCGTAGATTCTAATTTTGGGTATTCTAGCAATTTTGGCTGTTATTTCAGGCTCAAATCCAAATCTATTTTCTTTTAAAGATAAGGACTGAACTATTTTGGTGTCGAATAATTTATAACAAGTTTCCATATCTGTCAAGTTCAGATTTGAAAACATATTGGATATAAAAGTCAAAAATTTATTTCCAATTGTATGCCAAAAAAAGGAAATCCGATGAGGCTTTCCTCCCATAAATCTACTACCATATACAACATCTGCAAAACCATCTACAACGGGTTTCAACAACAAATTATATTCTTGTGGATCGTATTCTAAATCTGCATCTTGAATTATTAAAAATTCACCCGTTGCTTTTTTTATACCCGTATGTAATGCTGCTCCCTTTCCTTTATTTTGATGATGCTTGTAGTATTGAATATTCAACTCAGCATTGTTTTTAATGTAAGATAATACCGCTTCCTCTGTATTGTCATTAGAATAATCATTAACTATAATTATTTCTTTTTCTATTCCTGCTATAAGTTGAGTTTCTTTTAACTTATTTAAAATAATATGTATTGTTTTTCCCTCGTTGTAAGCGGGTATAATTACAGATAATTTGTGCATCATAATTTATCTTTTTTATAAAAAATCCCATCTACCTCTAGTTGTTTTCCTGTTGAATGATCAAAAAAACCATTTTCTATGGCTAATAGTTCAAATCCTAATTGTTCTATATTTGATTTCATTTTTTCAAATGTTATTGTCCCTTTATAACTTGGTATCAATGACATTTCTATTTGTATTCCTTTTATTTTATTTAAGGAATTAGTAGCTCCTTTCAATACAAATTCTTCGTATCCTTGAGTATCTATTTTCATATAAATATTGTTACCACTTATATTTAAACTTTCAAAAATAGTATCTAAAGTTTTTACTTCTATTGCTTCTTTTTCTATGAATTTTGCTTTTGGTGCTGCCTGTGTTAGCAACGGCAAGTCATCAAGCATAGAGCTACTTACAGAATTATGTGAAATATTAATATAGGTTTTTTCGTTTTTATCGCCCAAAGAATAATTATAAACACTCCAATTTTTACTTTGTTTTGCATTTTTTTGCAAAGTTTCAAAAGCTTTTTGAGTTGGTTCAAATGAAATGATAGCTCCTTTGTAGCCCAAACTCCTCATCAAACATCCATATTGACCAATATTTGCACCAATATCTAGTATTACATCTATGTTATGGTACTCTAATAATTTAATTCTTCTTACTAATTCATCATTTGGATATTTTATTACATCTATATGAAACAAGCTATTTAAACTTCTTTTTACTTTAAGCAAAAAATTTTTATTTTTGTATAAAAATGAATTCATTTATTCCTTATAATTATTAATTAAATTTTGTCTAATATATTGTAACAGTATTTTGGTATTAAAATAGCCCAAATTATACTAATGATTACTGAAGACAAAACTACACTATTTATTCCAAATTTTAAATTAATTAAAACTAAAGTTAATGGAATCTTAAAAAACAACCCTATTATTAGTAAAATCATATAAAAATTAAGTTTGCCAATTCCGTTCAAAAAATTGCTGTAAAAACTAAAAAATATTCGCAATGCGGTGAGCAATGCTACCCAAATGATCAAACTCGATGAAGTAGTCAAACTATTTCTTGTCCATAATTTTAAAATATAAGGATATAAAAAACCAGCAACAACAATACACAACACCATGACAACAAATAGTCTATTGAATAATTTAAATTGTTTTAATAATTTTTTTCGTTCTTTTTCTAAGTAATTTTTTGTAAACATACTCCAAAGAGGCGAAAATGCAGCAATAATTATCATTAATGGAAACTGAAAATATTTTGTAACAAAATCATACGCTGCAATATGATTTGGTCCAAAATAATAGGAAATGATATAACTATCTATTGTAAAAATAAATATCATCGAAAGTTGAATAATCATATATTTTGTTCCCAATTTGATACTTTCTAAAAATAATTTTTTTGGAAAATCACCTTTTATAAATAGATTCATTTTTTCGATTATAAAAAATCGTATGGTAAAAAATAAATTTACTATAAAGCAAAAACCGCCATTGATAATTGTTATTGCAATTAATTTATTTGAATATGAAATATTTTTGTAAAAATGATGTAAAAAAAACAATAATATCATAAAGCCAAACTGATTGATGAATATTGAAAGCTCGGCATATTTCCCTTTTAAAAATGCAACATATAATGATTTATGAATGTTTGCTATAAAATTTAGGCAAAAAAATAAAAAATTTAGTAGAAATAATTTTTTTAAATAATTTTCAGGATAGATATTTAGATTGAAAATGGTTCCCAAGTGATTTGTAAACACAAAAAAACTAAATATTAAAAAAAGTAATAGCGCAATATAAGCCGATGTTTTGTAAGTAGATTTGATGTATAACTGTACTAATTTTGTATTGCCTTCTAATATCAAATGGGGTATTTTTGTTTTTAGTGCACTTTGAATACCAAAATCCATCAATAAAACCCATTGAAACATTGTAAATACTAAATTCCAAAGACCATAATTTTCTTTATCCAAATATCGTAATAACAAACTCATTGAAACAAACAATGACAGTCCTGATAGTGATTTATAAAATCCACTTAACACAATATGATTGTTTTTTAAACTAGATAATGTAAAATATTGTGTCATGTAAAAGCTTTAAAAAAGAATGCAAAGTTATTCTAATTTTTTGTTATTTTTGTGCTGATTTTAATAAATAATCTATTCTGAATGACCTATCAATCTGTTTCTATTTTAGGAATACCTTTTTATAAAGGCAAAGCCAATCAAGTGTTTGATTTATTAAATACGAGCGGAGGCCTGCTTACGGTGCCTGCAGCTCCTGGACTTGCCAATATTCCAAACGATGCCCACTATTATCAGGCCTTGCTCCATTCGGATATTATCATTCCAGATAGTGGTTACATGACCCTGATTTGGAATCTTTTTTTTAGTCCAAAGCTTCACAAAATTTCTGGATTAGAATTTATCAACTATTTTATTGACAATATTTCAAGTTTGAAAAATAAAAAAATATTTTTGATCAACCCTTCAGATTTGGATGGTCAAATCAATCAAAAATATTTTGAAAGTCTTGGCCATACCATTTCCGACCAAAATGTATATACTGCTCCTTTTTATGAACAAAACACTCATGATGAACAGTTGTTAAATCAAATTAATTTACAAAAACCAGACTGGATTATTATTAATATTGGTGGCGGTACTCAAGAAAAATTAGGCCTTTTTTTAAAACAAAATTTATTTTACAAACCAGTCATCATTTGCACTGGAGCCGCTCTTGCTTTTAAAACAGGGCGTCAAGTTCAAATCCCAAAATGGATAGATTATATTTATTTAGGTTGGTTACACAGATGTATTTCAAGCCCAAAAAACTACATCCCAAGGTATTGGAATAGTTTTAAATTGTTCTTCTTGCTAATTAAATACCAAAACAAACCTATCACCGATATTTTTTAATTACTAACGCTTTTTTGGTAATTATACCAAATATACAATATAAAATAGCCCAATCTATTGGGTCATTTTTGCTAAAATGAGTCAAAAAATATAGTTTCGTAGCCCAGCTATGCAACGATTTATTTTAATTTTTTTCTAAAAAATAACTACGCATCTTTGGACTATTTTATATGTATATTTGGTATTAAAAAGGTTTGTTTTGCAATATCCAATTATAAGTAATATTAATTCCTTCCTCTAACGAAGTTTGGGCTTTCCAACCTAATTGATTGATTTTAGAAACATCTAAAAGCTTTCTTGGGGTTCCATCGGGCTTGGTTGTATCAAAAATAATGTTGCCCGTATAGCCTACAATTGTACTTATTATTTGTGCTAGTTCAAAAATGGTTACATCTGTTCCGGTTCCAACATTTATAGTATCTTCGCTTTCATAGTGCTCCATCAAAAAGCAACAAGCCTCGGCCAAATCAGATACAAAAAGAAATTCTCTCATAGGTTTTCCTGTTCCCCACAAGCTAACTTCAGGAACATGATTTTGTTTGGCTTCGATAAATTTTCGCAACAAAGCAGGCAAAACATGCGAATTTTGAAGGTCGAAATTATCATTTATACCATATAAATTAGTAGGCATTGCCGATATAAAATGGCAACCATATTGTTTTCTATAAAACTTACACATTTCAATTCCTGCAATTTTTGCAATCGCATACGCTTCGTTTGTGGGTTCGAGGCTTCCTGTAAGCAAATATGTTTCTTTGATGGGTTGAGGAGCTAGTTTTGGATAAATACATGAACTGCCCAAAAAGAGTAATTTTTTTACTTGATTTAAATAAGCAGCATGTATGACATTATTTTGAATCATCAAATTATCATATAAAAAGGCAGCTGGATAAGTATTATTTGCTAGAATACCACCCACTTTTGCTGCCGCCAAAAATACATACTCTGGCTTTTCAGATTCAAAAAAATCTAATACTTGTTGTTGATTTCTTAAATCTAATACTTTGGAATTTTTCTCAATAATATTAACAAATCCTTTTGCTTTTAGGTTTCTAACAATTGCAGATCCTACCATTCCGTTTGATCCTGCAACAAATATTTTGGCAGTTTTAGTAAACATTGTTTTTATATTGGGTTACATATTCTAGGTCGTGTTGCATCATAATTTGAACTAATTTTTCAAAAGATGTTTTGCGTGGATTCCAGCCCAATTGTGTTTTGGCTTTATTTGGATTGCCCAAAAGGGTTGCTACTTCTGCTGGTCTGTAATATTTTGGATCAACCTCAATTAGTGTTTTTTGTGTTTTGGAATCAATTCCTTTTTCGTTTGCTCCTTCGCCTTGCCATGTTAAGGTGATGCCAATTTCGTTGAATGCTAATTCGCAAAATTCTTTTACACTATGTTGTTCTCCAGTAGCAATTACGTAGTCTTCTGGACAATCTTGCTGGAGCATAAGCCACATACACTCTACATAATCTTTGGCATAGCCCCAATCTCTTAAAGAATTTATATTACCAAGATACAATTTTTCTTGCAATCCAGCAGCAATTCTGGCTGCAGCTAGTGTAATTTTTCGTGTAACAAATGTTTCCCCTCTTCTTTCGGATTCATGGTTGAATAAAATACCATTTACTGCAAAAATTTGATAGGATTCTCTATAATTTTTTGTAATCCAATACGCATACATTTTCGCTACTCCGTAAGGAGAACGAGGGTAAAATGGAGTTGTTTCTGTTTGAGGTATTTCTTGCACTTTACCATATAATTCTGATGTTGATGCCTGATATATTTTGGTAGTAGATTCTAATCCACAAATTCTGATTGCCTCTAATAATCGAAGTGTACCAATAGCGTCTGTTTGTGCCGTATATTCTGGCAATTCAAACGAAACTTTCACATGCGATTGTGCTGCTAAATTGTATATTTCATCCGGTTTTAAAGCTTGTATTAGTCGAATCAAATTCGTAGCATCGGTCATGTCTCCATAATGAAGTTTTATTTTTTGTTGTGCATGCAAATCTTTGATAAGATTATCAATATATAAATGTTCTATTCGCTCCGTGTTAAAGGTAGAGCTTCGACGGATAATTCCATGAACTTCATACCCTTTTTCCAATAAAAATTCGGCCAAATAAGATCCGTCCTGTCCATTAATGCCCGTTATCAATGCTTTTTTCATGCTGTCATTTTAAAAAACACAAAGCTACTATTTTAAATGATTGGTTGTTGTATTTTTATTTCACTTTGCTAAAAAAATTAAAAAAGGGATTTGTAAGTTTTATCGTTATTGTAATGCTGCTTTTTAAAAACCTTTACAAAAACATCAAATATTATAATTCTTGAATCTGCCAAACGAATGAAACCTCTATTTTATAAACATGTATTTGGTATTATTTCACATTGTTCATGAAAATAACGGTAAGATTTTTATTTATTTTTGATTTAAAAAACCATTAAATAAGATTGAGGAGATAAGTCATCATTTTAGTCCTTTTTACATCAATTTTGATTTCAAACATTAAATAACGTTGTTGTTTCTTGATAAAAAGCCCCATTGATTATAAAAAAGCCAAATGCTATTTTTGAAAATAAGTTTCCAATTCGTACGGATTTGCTATTTTTGATATAATTTTAAGGTTTTTATCCATCAAAATATAGGTTGGTGTGGCGTTTAAGTAATAGTCTTTTGCGGCTTGGCTATCCCAACCTTTTCCGTCACAAAAGGTAATAAAAGGAGCTCCTTTATAATAGGCTTCAAAAGCTTTGACATCAGTATCAATCGATATATATATAAATTCAATATCTATTTGTTTTTGCAATCTGCCATAAATACCTATCAATGAAGGATAATTTGATTGACAATTAGGGCACCAACTCGCCCCAAATATTACAAATTTGTAGGTGTTTGATAGGTTTAATAAATTTTTATTTTCAGATAAAATGATGTTTGGAGCAGTATTTCCAATAGCTAATTTTTGATATTGTTCAAAGATACTTTGGGTTTTGACGTCTAAATTACAATTTGTTTCATTTAACATAGCTAATGCTATTTGCGAAGCAGGTGCTATGTATCCTTTTTTTTCTAACCAATTAAAACAAAATGTAGCTATTTCTTGTTTGCGTAGTGGGTCTGTTTTTAAGTCATCCAACCAAACTTGGTTAGCTATTATTAATTGAACACTAAGTGATGTGCTAGGAAATACTTTTTCTAACATTTGATAATAATTAACAAGCCATTCTTTAATTAGTCCAGAATGCCATATTTTATTGTCGTTAAAATGGGTCTGTTTATAGCACGCAGCCAATTCAGAGTTAATATATTCGGTTTCCGTTTTAATATTTTCAATAGCTGCAATACATTTTCTAAATTTTATATAACTACTTACATAAAGTTGTGGGTTTATTTTCTTATAAAAATCGGTTATTTTTGTATTCTGAAATGCAAGTTCGTCCTTTAACCATTTTTTTTGTGCTTCCGTATCTTTATATAACGGTAATAAATAGGAAAGTGCGGGTATTTTTTTTTGAATATCTTGATTTAGAGCAATCGCTTTTTCAAAAAATTCATTTTCTGTTGAATTTTTAAATTCAAGTGTTTTAAAATCGGTAAGGTCATCCCAGTTTATTTCAATATCTTCACCAGCTAATAAAACGATGATATTGGAAGCTCCTTTTGATTTTAAAATGCTCGAACCAATATAGTCTTTCGGATATTTCAAAATAAAATTTCCATCCAAATCGGTATTGGTTTTAGCTAGTTCATATTCTTTTAATCCGTCAAATCCCCAAAGGCTTATGTCATTAGATAGTACTTTTGAAAAACGACCTTTGATACTTTGAGCTTTTAGATGAGCCGTACACAATAATAAAAAACAGATAAAAATTCTCATCTTTAATTTTGTTTTAGAATAGACGCCAAATTTACATAAAACTTTCTGTTTTTGAGCACAAATAGCCTATATAAAATAAGGCTCCATTAAAAAAAATTAATAGAGCCTTATTATAAAAAAAATGATATTAATATAGCACTACCATTGCTTTGTTGCAGTACTTAGTGTTTGAGCATAAAGCGTAAACGGAGTTGGATATGCAGAGGCAAATGAATTAGCATTAGAATTTGAAGAATAACTTGTACCTGTTCCAATAGGATAAGTTTGTACTTGTCCTAATTGTGCTATATATATTGCAAAAAAGGAGTCTGATCCAGCTGCAGTTGTAGCAGTTGGTCTTTTGAATACAAAATAATAATTGGTACTTGCATTTGCAGAACCTGTAGAAGGGGTTGTCCCTCCATAATTAGTATATCCAGAAATATGTGTTGTACTTGTTTTTAATTGCATTCCCGCCATAGAGGTTACTGAAGTACCCCATGTTCTCACCTGAAATGCCATGATGTAGTTACTAGCAGGTATTTTAGTATTACTATTACTATTTGTTGACAATGTAGTACCGCCCGCAAAACTTTGTGGATTTGCTGAGTTTGTAGCTATAGTAGCATCTGATAATCCACTTTTTCCAGCTCCTAAAATCAAAGCAATTTTATCATATTCAGTTTTGGTTATGGCTACCGCATTATTAATAGCAGCAGCATCATAATTGGTACAACTTGCACAACCAGCTTGTGCTAAAGCTCCTCTAATGGCATCAAAAATGGGAATGGTACAACCGCCTGCAAAAGCATCTACAGTGATATCGAAAACCGAGTTGCTTGTACCTGTGAATGTTCCCGTAAAACTATAAGTCATATTGCCTGATGTAGCATAAGTACCTGAATTTCTAGTAAATGTGATTCCATTTGCAGTAATAGTTTCGGCTGGGTAGTTTTGTCCTGTATTACCCGCAGTGTATGGAATTGCAATGGTTCCTGTGTAGGAGTTGCCATTTGTTAGTACCCAGTCGTTTGTAGAAACAATAGTGCTTCCACAACTGAAAGTAGCCGCTGGATCTACAGTACGTGTAAACGTACAAGACTGCCCACCAATGGTTAATGGAAAACTGGCTGTTCCAGGGCCACTTGGTGTTCCAGTGATACTAAATACTAAGTTTCCTGAGGTACCAATTAGTCCAGGTACAAGTGTTGCAGTAAGCCCTGTTACTCCAGTTGAATTGACCGTTACTTGATTGAATTTTCCGCTATTTCCACCAGAATATGGTACAGAGGTAGTTAAATTGCTAAGAGCCAATCCCATTTTTAGAGTTCCTGTGTGTGTAGCTCCAGCACAATTTAATGTAGTAAGCGTAGCTGCTGGAGTGTTGTCTTTTATACATCTAATGGGATATCCATCTCCTTTAAGTCCGCTACTAGTTTGTGTACCCGCATTATAAATTCTCATTCGCATAGCTCTAAATACTTCTGCTGCGTTGGTATTACTCCAATAAAAAGTTTCTTGTCCTTCAAAATCTACTTGACCTGTTGATGAAGCCCGAAATCCTGGTATGGTAATTTTTAAGGTAGCAGCGGCAGCGGTTGTGTGGTTATTAATGTTTGCCGCTGTGATATAGTTAGACCACTCCGTTAACGAAGGTACTCTAAATCCATAAGGGCATGGATTATTAGTACTAGTTTCGCTTTCCCAGAGTGTAGTTGAAGAGTTCACCCTCCAGTCGTCTTTTTTAATAAAAAGTGCATCTGTTGGTGCATCATTTTGTGTTAAAGTTTCCCCATTTACTTGTGCTGCTACGGTAGCAGTAGTATAAGTTATTAAATCATGTCCATCGCTTGGTCTTCCCCATTGGAACATATTTCCATAAGCATTTGTATCTGTTTTAGAAGTAGCTTGTCCATTTGGATTAAAACTTGCACTATTTACATTGGTATAATTGGCTCCCAAATTGTTATTCAACCAAATATTACCATCTTCAGCTTCTATTGGCAAATACAAAAATTGGTGTCTGTTTTCGGTTCCTGCACCTCCATTGTCGGCCAAACCAAATTTCTTATCTGGAATACCTGAAATTGCACGAATACTAAAATAGGAGTTACTACCAAAACTGTTGTATGGATAACTAAATGTACCTAATAAAACACCTAATACATCGTCTCCAATACCTCCATTTATATCCAATTTCTTGACGTTAAGTGTACCGCCCACAGCTTTTATGGTTGCAGTAATGCTTGTAGTACTAGCAGTATATGATTGTGATGCCCAAGACAAATTTAAATCTCTACTTATACCATCTTCTGTTAAACTAGCATCAATTGTAATATTTGTACTATAAGCAGGTAATGTACCAGATCCAGTAGCTGAAATAGGTATTTTATAAGTAAATCCAGAAGTTGTAATAACTCCTTGAACATCAACTGCAACAGCTTCGTTGGTACCATCTGCTGCAACCGCAGTTGTTACAGCCGCAGAGGTAGGGCTTGTATATGGCAAATAATCTTGATCAAATGCCGATGCAATAAAATAGGAATAGTCTTGACCAAGAGTAAGAGTAGCAGGAATATTAATAACCGCTTTCTTTTTAAAAACGGGTATTGGGGTTCCTACTACTTGTCCTATTACTACAACCGTTTGAAGGAGTAGCAATAAAACTGTAAATATCGATTTGAGATTTTTCATCTGTTTATGATTAATTTTATGATTACAATCCAGACACCCAAGATACATATACATCTGTTCCTACTACTAAAAAGTTGTATAACGTGTGTTTTCCAGATGTTGTTGCACCGTTGTCAGATGGCAAGTGAACCGTCAATGTAGTGCCCGCAATATTTGTTGCTGAAAATGTTGATGTACCAGATGTAGTTCCTTTAACTGCTAAAGTATATGAACCACCATCTTTTAAATTTTGTAAGGTAAAAGCTCCCGCACTTGCTGTAGTTCCAGCTAGGTTACTTAATGCAAAATTGATTGTAGTTCCTGTTGCAGCAATTGATGATGTATTGGTTGCAGCACCATTCACTTCTAATTTTGTTTTAGGATCAGTAGTTCCTATACCTGTATTACCTGTTACCAAATCAGAATAAATAATCGTAGAATCATCTGAGTAGTTTCTTAAAGCAAATGCACCCGACCCTGCCGCTAATTTTGCCCACGAACCAGTAGCATTACCAATGGCAATATGACCAAAATTAGTTAAAGTTTGGCTACTTGTAAATCGTGCTACCTCTTTTACAGCAGATTGCACATCCAATTTTGCATTAGGTGTTGCAGTAGTAGCATTGGTTTGAAGCAATCCAATCCCTACATTCCCACTAGGTGCAATTCTCATTACTTCCGCCAATCCAGAAGTTCCACTTGTCGATGCTTTGAAAAGAATTCCTAAATTGTTTGTAGCACCTGAAGGAATTAATCCAACATAATCATTATTTCCGCCATTAACTGCATAAAAATTTTCAATAACTGTACCATATTGTGTTTCTAATAATACTCCATATTTTCCTCTAATGGTACCATTCACGTCCAACATTTGAGCTGGAGTTGTAGTGCCAATACCAACTCTTCCAGACACTGCTTTCACAGTTAGTCTTGCCACTTGAGTATTGTCATTAGAGGCAGTACCTGATGTCAATTGCAAATCCATTAGTCCTGTATTGGCAGATCCTGAAGGCAATACACTTCGAATACCTGTAAACCAATCTTTTGAATGCCCTAATTTAATTTGAGCTGCCACAACATCTGATGCAGGCGGAACCGTAACATTTGAAAATAAACCAAAATCCGCTGCATTGGCACTTGTTATAACAGTTAATGCTTCACTAGGATCTACTGTTCCAATACCAACTTTTCCTGCCGAAGGATTCAATGCTAAAGGCAATCCAGTTGCTCCAGTTTTATTTTGAGACTGTATATAGGCTCCATAAGGCGAATTGCCTAAAACTCCAAAATCCAATGCGTGGTTTGAACTGCCATCTACTCTTAGTATAGCATTAGTAGCATCCACATTTTGTGCTGATGGCTGATTATTTGTGCCTCTTACAACTAGTTTATTCAATGGAGATGTTGTTCCAACACCTACATTTCCTGTAGATAAAACAACAAGATCATTGGCTTGTTGTGCAGTTGTAGGAGTTCCAGAGCTTGCATTATCTTTGCCTCCATCGACATTAAAAATGCCTTGCGGATTGGTTGTTCCAACTCCTACTTGTGCATAAGTGCCTGCTGCTGTAAGCAGTAATAGTGATAATAGTAATTTTGGTTTTTTCATTTTAAAAAAAATTTAGCGATTATAAATTATGGTTTTTTGATAAATAATTATCGTTGTTTATAAGGTGTCTATAAAATACACCTCGAATTAATTAATTTTATTATATGATATTTAATTTCGTATATTCACAACAAACTACCTACTTATTATATTTCAATAGTAGTTATAGTAGCTCCTTTTTAGTTATAAAAATATATGAATGTAGCGTCCTTTGTTAAAGTAAGTTCATTTAGACTAAAGGAGGCATCAAATGTGGAAGAAGTGTATTATTTTTAAAAATAATGTTTTTAAATGAAATGGTAGTCTTTTGTGTAATGACTACAAAATGATTTGGTTCAAATAACAATAACTTTTGTATTTGCCAATCCAAAACATTTTGACATGAGATGTCAAAGGGTTTACTAGATTTGAATTTAGCATTTTTAAAGTAAAGTGGTTTTTTTTCTGTGTACTTTGCTTTTTCGTAGGCTATGGCACTTTTTAGAATAGGATTGCCACAACGTTCTAAAGATTTTATTTGAATAGCTTTAGTATAAACAATTTCGTTTACAAAAGTTATTTGCCCCTCTATTTCAAGCTTGTTTTTATTTTCAACCTCCAAATGGGCAATTGTAGCATTGTTACTCTTTATGGTTTGTTTGGTTTGAGTTTCTAGCTTTAGTATGCCTTCACCTTCAATAGAAGCATCATGCAAATTAATATGAAGTTCTTTTACCGTTAATACACTTCCTTTTTGAATATAAACCATTCCATTAATATACATAGTCGTACTATCTGCTACAGCTTGACTAAATGCAAGCGGAGCAAATAATAATAGTAGGTATAAATGCAATTTGAATTTCATTATAAAGTAAAATATTTGTGCATGCAAATATAAAAATTAAATTAAATTAAAAACCCTAAATTTGAATTTTTAAAACACTAACTTGCAATAGTATATTGAATTACATTTATTTAATTTTTTTTAATGACTCTTTTTTTAACTCTCTTTCAAATAGCATATATTTTTGTTATTAGACCAAAGTTTTAAAATGTCGGATGAATGGTTTGCCATTGTGGATTAATGCCGTTTTTTATTTTTTATTCAAATAGGTGTAATTAGACGTTTTTCAATATCATAAAGCACAATTATTTTAAGTATTCATTAGTTTGATTTTGTGATTTTATTGGTCTTTTTGAATCATTATAAAAAAAGTTTTTCAAAAATACATCTCTCTCAAATGATTCCATTTCTTTTTTTAGTATTTTGATTGTTGTCTCTATGTCGATGAATGTTATTTACATCAAAAACAGGTTTTAAGTTCCACTATTTTACTGATGATTATGTCCGTTTGGACGCAGTTACTGTTCTATAAAATAAGGTTAAAATGATTTTAAATTTTTTTGCATCGCAATCAAATGGTTATATTGCTTTATCAAATTATACATTTCAATTGCACTTCGGTTCATTTATTTTTTTTGATGCAATCTGTTTGTACATAGCTTTTATTCATCAACCGTTTCCAACAAAAAAACCTTTTTTAAGATTGAACTACTGTTTTTAAATATATTAACAAACTGTTTTTCAGATAGTTGGTTAAATTTATTAATGTTATTAAAATTTAATCTATATAAAATTTGCACAATCAAAATGTTGGTTTTATATTTGTAACGTTATTTTTAATTATTCTAAATAAACGTATTTGGTAAATATATATCATGAAAAAGACAATCAACTTCCTAATCATCGCATTAATCTCTTGTTTTATAAGCTATGCCCAAGAAACGGGATCTATTGAAGGCAAAATTATTTCAAAGGACGGCTACCCGCTTTCGGATATTTCTATTAAGCTAGGCAAAAAAACATCGGTGTCCAAAACAGATGAAAATGGGTTATTCTTTTTTAAAAATTTCCCGGTTGGTTTGCACACTATAACCATTGAAGCAGAAGGTTTGAAAAAACAAACTCAAGATATTAAAGTAATTGCCAACGAAACTACCAAAGTTACTTTTACTCTGGAGGAACAAATGGAAACACTAAGAGAAATTGTAATCGTAATTAAAGAGAGTCCCAACAAACGAAAAGTAAGTGCCGTTCGGTCTGGATTGAAACCTATGGACATCCCGCAAAGTATGCAAACTATTGATAATGAAATCATTACACAACAACAAGCCATTCGATTAAGCGAAGTTATTAAAAATGCCAATGGTGTGTATGTAGGTTCGGCTCGTGGTGGTGCTCAAGAATCGTTTTGGTCTCGTGGCTATGATATGTCGGCCAATAATATGTTTAAAAACGGATTTCGTTACAACTCTGGATCTATTCCAGAGGTTTCTTCTTTAGATAAAGTAGAATTTCTCAAAGGCGGTTCGGCTTTATTGTATGGCAATGTGGCTCCTGGTGGCATTTTGAATCTAGTAACCAAAACTCCATCTTTCAAAAAAGGAGGCGAAATTGCCATGCAAGCAGGTAGTTTTGCGTTTTACAAACCATCTATCGATTTTTATGGTCCATTGAACAAATCAATTGCATATCGATTGAACGCTTCTTACGAAAATGCTGAAAGTTTTAGAGAGGTCGTAAAGAGAGAGCGTTATTACATCAACCCATCTTTTTTATTGAATATAAGTTCAAAAACACAGCTTACCCTTCAAGGTGATTTTATGAATGATGATTGGACGCCCGATTTTGGTACGATACTTATTGGCAAACAAATTTTTGATGTGCCTAGAGGTAATTATTATGGTGCTTTGTGGTCCAACGGAAATACAAAAACCGCTAGTGCCTCTGCCCTATTGAACCATTCGTTTTCCAAAAATTGGAAGCTTAATTTCAATTCGTCTTACCAAAATTATGACCGTGAATGGAAAGGCACCGAACGTATTCAAATTACCAATCCAAACGGTACTTGGAGCCGCCCTTTGGGTCAATACAAAAACCTAGAAGAAATTTTGGGCAATCAAGTTAGCTTGCAAGGTTGTTTTAAAACAGGTAAAATTAAACACCAAACTTTTTCGGGCATGGATTATGAAAATTCAGTAGCTACCGCACATACTTTTGTGTTTTCGCCTGCCAATTATGATACGATAAACGTCTTTACATTTGACCCAAACAATCAAACCATTACCGAGCCAAACGCTGTCAATACTCAAAAAGTAATCACAACAACCAATCGTTTCGGAATCTATGCTCAGGATTTGATTTCGTTTACCCAAAAATTCAAAATGCTGGCTGGAATCCGTTGGTCGTGGCAAGAAGCCCAAGCTGCAACGCACAACTTCCTTGCAAATCCTGTAACCATTTCTAAAAGAATCAAATTAAAAGACAAAGCCTTTTCGCCCAAAATTGGTTTCATTTACCAACCTGATAAAAACGCTGCTATTTTTGCAAGTTATTCCAATTCATTTACCCCAAATACCGGAACTACAGCCGACTTAAAACCGATCGAAGCTTCGATAATTGACCAATATGAAGTGGGTGTAAAAAAAGATTTTTGGAACGGCATTTTGAGCACCAACATTACCGTTTACCAAATCACCAACAGCAATTTGGCACAAACAGCCGAGTTCAAAGCCGATGGCGTTACTCCAAATACCGACACCAATATCAAGGTTTTGAATGGCGAAACCACAAGCAAAGGCATCGAAATTGACATCACCGCAAAACCTATAGAAGGTTTAAATATCACCGCAGGATACAGCTACAACGACAGCCGTTTCAGCAAAACCAACATTGTAAATGGCGGATTTATAGAAGGCGACAGATTGACTCGAACGCCAGCAAATACAGCCAATTTGAGCTTTTTTTACAACATTCCGTCGGGCAAGTTCAAAGGCATTTCTATGGGTGCCATTGCCAACTACATTGGCAACCGTCTTGGTGGTTGGAACGATCAATATGTTGTCAATCCAACCACTGGAGCCGTAACCATCAACGACAGAGATATTCCGTTGCAAGGCTACACAACTATCGATATATCAGCAGGTTACACCTGCAAAAAATGGAGTGTTTTGTGCAAACTTTCCAACATTACCAACGAATTAAACTATACCGTTCACGAAAATTACAGCGTCAATCCTATTGCACCTCGCCAAATTATGACGAGTTTAAAATATAAATTTTAGAAGCAGACAATTTCGTTTCAACAGAAAATCTGTCCCGCTTTCGCCTTTATCTTTTTGTTTTTAAAAAAAAAAAAAACAAAAAGGATATCGGCTCTATCGGGGCTAGACATGACGAATAGATTTCAAAAGACATTTTCTAAACAAAAATTTCAAAAAAAAGGTTTTACGACGTAATGTATTGGTTTCTTACAAATGTTTAATATTATAAAAAAACTATTCAAAAATGTAAACCATTAAGAAATTAAGGTAATTAAGACTTCATGAAACTTAATATCTTAATGGTTCGATAAAAATTTAATAAATTTTATTTAAACCATTGACATAAAATACCATCTATATATAAACTAAAAAATAAAACTATGGCAAAACTAACTGCCCGAAACATTCACCGAGATTTAGGCTACTTTTATGTAGGCCTGATCATTTCATTTGCATTTTCAGGTATTATGATGAACCACAGAGATATGTGGCATCCCGAAAAATATACCGTAGCAACCAAGTCAATAAAAGTAAACCTACCAAAAGACCAAAAAATAACCGAAAAATTTGCCGAAGACCTTGGCCAACAATTGGGCATTGAGGATAAATTTCGCCGTTACAAAGTAAAAGAAGATAAATTAAAAATATCCTTTGAAAAAAATGATGTCGAAATTGACTTAAAAACTGGCAAAGGCGAAATAGAAACATTTGTGAAAACACCAATTATCAGCCAGACCATGAAGTTGCACAAAAACACCTCCAACTGGTGGATTTACTACTCGGATATTTTTGGTATATCGTTGATAACCATTGCTATTTCGGGCATGCTGATGATTACCGTTGGCAAAAATACCTTTAGCAAACGGGGCTGGAAACTTGCCGCAGCAGGTTTGGTTATTCCGTTGTTGGTTGTATTGTTTGTCTAAATTTCGATCGATATTCATCTGAATATTAAATGCACAACATCAACAACTAAATCCTTGTCAAAATGAGGTAGATTGACAAGGATTTTTTATCACAGTTTGATTTATTCGTACCAAGTAAGCATCCGTATTTTAACCCATAGAAATCAATATATTCTATTGAAAATCAATTGTTTTCATTTCTATTTGTTCAAACCCGACATTCTACTTATTTGATTCAAAACCACAAAGGCAATTGTAAAAATTATTTAGCCACAACATTTAAAAAAAAACTTTTAATATAAACATAATTTTCTATTTTTGTTGAAAATTTGATTCTATATGTCGTTTAAAACTTATTGGTTTTTTATTGCTTTGATGCTATTAGCCCTGCCAATAAAAGCTCAAACAACATTTAAAGGCGTTGTAAAAGACGCATCTAGCCATGCTCCCATTCCGTTTGTGAGCATCAAAACAAACAATGGAATGTTTTATTTTACAGATGCCAAAGGCAAATTTTTGCTCACTATTTTGGATACCGTAACCACCATCCAAATTTCGAGGGTTGGTTTTGAAAGTCAAAAACTAGAAGTAAAGGCCCATCAATACTATAAAAACATCTATTTAAAACCATTTGATACAAATAAAGAAGCCTTATCCAAAAAAAATACAGCACAAAAAATCATAAAAAACGTTATTTTTTATAAAAAACATAATGATCCGTTGTTGCGATTTAAAACATTTGATTTTAAAACGTATAACAAAACTTTAGTTACAGCAACACCCGATTCGTTAAAAGGCAATATTGACAGTGTTTTTATTACCCGAAATGGATTTAAAATACTAACAAAAATAGATTCCTCCGACTATAAATTAAAACAAATTATTACAAAAAATCATTTGTTTTTATTAGAAAAATTATCGCTTTTTCAATATGCAAAAAATAATTTAAAAGAAACCATTTTAGACGCCAAAATGGCTGGATTCAAAAAACCATTGTATGAAATATTAGGTTTCAACTTACAATCTTTTTCGGTATATAACAACCACTACGAGTTAGCCGAAACCAAATACATTAGTCCATTATCAGACCATTTGTATAATGAATATGAATTTACACTATTAGACGAGGCATGGGTAGAAGGCCGAAAAACTGCCGTTATATATTTTAAAAACAAAAAAAAGAGTAAATCCAAGGGGTTAGAAGGGGTGCTTTATATAGACAAATCCAATTTTGGAGTAGCAAAAGCTGTTTTAGGAGTAGGTGGCATTTTGAACATTTCGGGGGTTCATGATTTTGAATATAGTGTTGAAAAAGACATTTGGTTTCCAAAACACAAAAAATTTATCATTACAAAAGGCAAAAACAACGAAGACATTCAAATTTTAGGTTTGAAAATTCATTTTGATAATAATGATATATTAGAAATGCCATCGCATGATAAAAAATTATCAGATTATTTGTATTTAATTTCAGAATCGAAAAATTTTGACATCCAAATAGACCAGCCCGTAAATATCAAACGCCCTTCTATTGCCATTCAGGCCAAGGAAGAACCAACAAAAGTGCATCGGCAATTGATGGACAGCCTTTGCATACAACATTTAGACGATAGAACCCCAAATACCTATCGGGTTTTGGACAGTTTGTCTGTCAAAAACAAATTAGAATCCCGAATAGCCATTGCCCGAAAATTTAGGTTTGGCTATTTGCCAATTGGGAAAATAGATGTGGATTTGAAAAAGATATTTACATTTAACAACCACGAAGGTTTGCGATTTGGTATTGGAGGTATGAGCAACGAAAAACTGTCGAGCCTTTATAAACTAGAGGGTTATACGGCTTATGGAACCAAAGATGGGGTGTTTAAATACCATCTTGGAAGTAGTGTTCGGGTTGGGAATTTTTCAAATTCATGGATTGGAATGTCCTATACAGATGATGTTCGAGAGCTGGGAAGTACCAAATTTTTAGTAGAAAAAACACCATTCAAAATATATGATGGAAGGCCCTTTAATATTACCAATTTTTATAACATTGTTAGTTTAAGAGCCTATATTGAAACTCGAATTATTCCAAAAACCGAAAGCGTTTGGGAAATATCACACAACATTATTGAGCCTAAATTCAACTATATGTTTGCCCATTTGGGTAGAGAATACCGCATTTTTAACCTAACAACGGCACAGGTTTCTATTCAATGGAATCCGTTTAGCGATTATATGCAAACGCCAATTGGTAGGTTTGAAATAGAAAAAAGGTTCCCAAAATTTACATTTCAATTGACCCAAACATTGCCAAAAATTATTGAAAACGATTTTGATTTTTTTAAAATAGATTTCAAATTTGATTATGAAAAAGAGTATCTGAACAAACAAAAAACGGGGCTGATACTAAATGCCGGACTAACGGTTGGCGATGTTCCAATAACCCATTTGTTTAACATGTTGCCCAACAATCCTACAAAAGACAATTTGTGGGAAAGACTAACAACGGCGGGTAAAAATAGTTTTGAAACAATGTTTTACAACGAATTTTTTTCGAGCAATTATGTTTTTTTACAAGCCAAACATGCTTTTGTCGATGTGCCGCTTTTTCAAAAAAAGAAACCTACCATTGTATTAGTATCAAGATTTGCTTACGGAAACATGAATCGCATGTCGCAACATATTGGACTTCCATTTAAAACACTCGAAAAAGGCTATTACGAATCGGGGATAGAAATCAATCAGCTTTACAAAGGATTTGGTTTGAGTGGATTTTATAGATATGGGCCATATCAGTTTGAAAATATCAAAGACAATTTGGCATTACGATTGACATTTGCAATCCAATTATAAATAAAAAAGTATTAATTATTTTGAGCATCGGTAATGCCTCTAACGGATTTGATGTATTCTGATGGCGTTACTCCTTCAAACTCTTTAAACACACGATTAAAAGTGGCCTGATATTCAAATCCAGCTGCGGTATATAAATCTTTTAACTTTCTGTTTTTCAATCCGTTATCTATTTCTTGTTTGACATATTCAATACGGTAGTAATTGACTAAGTTTTTGAAATTTTCGCCGTTTTGATTGATATTAATCGATTTTGAAATATAATTAATATTGGTTTGAAAATGTTCGGCTAAATCATTTAAAGAAAAATTAGGGTCTTTGTATGGTTTTTCTTTTTCTATATATTGTACAATATCTTTAAACAGAATAACAAAGTTGTCTGATTTAACAAACTCTGTTTTGTTTTTAGTTTGTAGTTTTCTGTTGTTTTTTCTGTGGTCTTGGTCATAATCAATTTCTGCCTCTACAAAATGTTTTTCTGTATTTTGCATTTTTTGGGTATCCGATTTTTTAAGTTCGCTATTTTTTTTGTAAATTTGGTTTAATTCTTTTTTAAAATGATAAACCAACAACATAAACAAAAATATGGTAAACAATTGTACAACATTCCAAATATAAACAGATTTTTGTGTAGTAAATACATTGATGGAATTGAAGCCAAAATATTGCACAAAATATTCTGAAGCATAAGGAGTTAGTGGCAATACAAATGCCAAAGCGATCAAATAGGTTACAGCATATCTGATATTAAAATTAAAAAACAATATAATTATCAAATTGATAAACCAAGCGTATTCTAATGGTAAAAAATTCCAAACCAACAAAATATCGGTTAAAAATAAGATGTTATAAAAAACAAACATAACCAAAATACCTTTTTTGCTGTTCATTTCTTTTACAATATAATAAATGATATTATTGCAAACTAAAGCTATAAAAACAGGAAAAGTATATTGCGATTGGCCAAATAAATATAGAAAAAAAATAAACGTAACAATATAAAAACTCACAATTAAAAAATGGAGTTTGATAAAGTTTTGAGCACTTTTGATATGTAAATTTAACATATATGTAGAGTTTACTTTTTTATTGGCGAAAATACAAATTATTTAATGAATAATCCAAATATTTATAAAACATGCCAATATCAGATAATAGGATTAAAAAATATACTATATATCAATAATAAATTACAATAAATGATAATAAATGAAAATAGCAGTAGTACAATTTGATATAATTTGGGAAAATAAAATCAAAAACATCAATAAATTAGAGGTCATTTTTTCTAAAATTTCTTCAAATACAAATCTTATCCTTTTGCCCGAAATGTTTACTACGGGTTTTTCGATGAATGCACAATTGCTGGCCGAAACCATGCAGGAACAAACCGTTTTATGGCTACAAAAAATGGCAAAACTACACCAAGCTGCCATTGCAGGTAGTATTCCTATACAAGAAAATGGCCTTTTTTACAACCGTTTTTTATTTGTTTTGCCATCGGGCAAAGTGCTATTTTATGATAAAAGGCATTTATTTACCTTGGCTGGCGAACATCAAATATATACTGCAGGTAGCCAGCCACAAATAATATTGTTCGAGGGTTTTAAAATTGCCCTTCAAGTTTGCTATGATTTGCGATTTCCTGTTTTTAGTCGGAACACTATGGGCTATGATGCCTTGTTGTATGTGGCCAATTGGCCAAATGCTAGAATTGCAGCATGGGATGCTTTGCTAAAAGCACGTGCTATCGAAAATATGGCTTATGTAATTGGAGTTAATCGGGTGGGTTCAGATGCTCATCAATTAGTATATCCTGGTCATTCTCAGTGTGTTGATTGTTTTGGCAACCTGATTTTGGCACCACAAACTACTGAAGGTTTTTTTGAATTTGAGCTGGACAAAAAAGCTTTAAACGAGGCCCGAAAAAAATTTCCGTTTTTGAACGACGGTGATACTTTTGTTGTTGATATACAAAAAAACCTTTAGCATATGAGGCTAAAGGTTTTGATATGATGTGGTGCAAAATGAATTAAAAACCATAATTGACTCCCAATCCAAATACTTCTCTGATTTGAAAAGCTCCAATAGTATTATCATCATAAATTGCTTGAAAAGCTAAATTTGTAGAAATATATTTATTGATTTTCATCACTAAATTCATATTATAATCTATATCAATATTTTGAGGTTTGTCTAAATAATTGGCATATAAACCTAAATTATTTTCAATCGTAACATTTTCCATCAAGGTAGTTTTATAATAAGCATTTACAGATGCTCCAAATTCAAATCTAGAGGATTTGCCTTGTGCTACACCAAAAGACGAACCATATTGTGTAAAATAAGAATCTACTAAAATTAAGCGTGAAGTAGCAGGTGCAATATTCACTTTCAAATTGTCAGATTTTTTCCATAGCATACCCGGACCTGCCTGAATATATGCTGGCGACATAAAGTGTGAATTTTTGACACCTGTTGGTTTTCCTGTTCCGTCTAAAAGGAATCCTGCATCAAACTGTGTTTTAAAATTTACAAATCCAGAATAAAACCAATATCCTGAGGCTTTTTTTCCAACAATAGAATTGATGATCAATCTGTCGTCTGTTTTTCTTACTAAATCTTCGCCTTTGATTTTTGTCAAACCGTAAGAAGCAATAAATTTGTTGTCCCACGATACGTCATCTTTTTTGTAATTCAAATCATAATTCAAACCAATATTGCCCGACATATTTGAAACACCACCTCCCGTCCAATCGTTATTAAAAGCTGATTGATTGAAAGTTAGGGTTAGCAATCCGCCTTTTTTCCAACCATTAGGTTTGGCATCGAGTTCTTTTTTGATTTTTTCTAAATCTTGAACCGTTCTTTCTTGTGCGTTTGAGCAAAGTCCTGATAATAAGACTATTGCATAAAAAATTTTCTTCATTATTGTTAATTATTATTTGCTACAAAAGTACAGATTCCATACGGATTGCCCAAAAGAATTAACATATTTATTTGCGTTTATACATGGGCACGGCCGAGCAAGCTTCGCCAAACATAATGCTCTTGGCCACAGTTTGTAAATTTTGTAGGGCTAAAATGTATGCTCCTTCTGGTACGGGTTTTTTGGAGCAACCTTTCAAAATCATGGGTTTATCTTGGTATTGTGTATAATCTAATTCATTTAAAATATCTTGATATATACTGGTTTCCAATGTTTCTAAGTTTCCCAAAACTATTTTTTTTGAAAAAGGCTGCAACTGAACGGCTACCAGCATACTGGCCCATTTTGGTATAATGGCATCTGTACTACATGTAATGGCCACAAAAGCATCTTGATAATTGCTCCAATTGTGTTGAGCAAGTGCCGTTCTAAATGCTTTTTCTTTTAGGATATACCCTTCAAAAAGCCATTGAGACAAATCGATGAGCTCCCGACGACCCGCTGGATAATAATCTTCTAAATCAAATACAACCAAGGCACTTTGAGCCACTTTGTTGAGTATTTCGTCTTCCATTTTTAAAAAAAAATTTACAACATTCCCAACTCAAGTTTGGCTTCTTCGCTCATTAAATCTTTGCTCCAAGGGGGGTCAAAAGTAATTTCTACTTCTACCTCGTGTATTTGATCTATCGTTTTTATTTTTTCCTCTACTTCTAATGGCAATGTTTCGGCCACAGGACAATTTGGCGAGGTTAAGGTCATCAAAATTTTTACATCAAATGCTTCATTTACCATTACATCATATATCAATCCTAATTCATAAATGTCCACTGGAATTTCTGGATCGTAAATGGTTTTTAATTTTTCTACTATCGATTCGCCTAACGAATAAGTATCTATCTTATTTTCTGTACTCATATTTTATTTGTTTCTTTTATTTTGAATTGTAAGCCAAAGCATACATTTTTATTTGTTTGATCATAGACAGCAATCCGTTGGCCCTTGTTGGCGAAAGGTGTTCTTTGAGTCCAATTTGATCGATAAAATCCAATTTTGCCTCTAAAATAGCTTGTGCCGATTGTCCTGAAAAAGTTCTTATCAATAACGCTACAATACCTTTTGTTAAAATAGCATCGCTATCGGCAGTAAAATAAATGATATGGTTTTCAATGGCTCCGTGCATCCAAACCTTTGATTGACAACCTTTTATTAAATTTTCATCTGTTTTTAATGATGCGTCTATCAATGGTAAGTTTTTTCCTAATTCAATAATGTATTCATACCGTTGCATCCAATCGTCAAACATTAAAAACTCTTCAACTATTTCTTCTTGTATTTTTTGTATTTCCATTTGTTATTGTTTATTATTTGAAAGCGAAATCATCAATGATACTACTTTTGACAAAGCAACAGGAGGATTTCCAGCATCAAAATCTTTTGAAGTATAAGTTTCATTTTCCAATGTTATAACAAATTTTCCAATGCCTGCACCATCATAAAATCGGGCTTGAGATGGAGCTTTGTAAGTAGCTATTTCATTGTATTGTAGCAATTTAACTTCACTTACAATGTTTTGCCAATCTGCATCTGATAGGGCAAAAATTTTAGGCTTTTCAAATTCGTCTCTCGAATTTACAATTTGTATGGATTGATTTGCTATTTCAATTTTAAAAAAACTTCCCCTTGAATTGGCCGTATAAACCAATTTAAAATCTTGCTGTTGTTGGGTTGCTGTTGCATTTGCAACAGGCTCTTTGGTAGTCATGGTGTTCTGGTTTGTTGCATTTGTACTTGTTGATTTGCAACTACAAACTAAAAAAGAAAATAATACAAAAGTTAGGGTTTTCATTTTTTTATCTATTAATAAAATTAGTATTCTTACTGCAACATTGTCATGGCTTTTTTAATAGCTGCAACCATCAAATCAATTTCGTCCTTGGTGTTATAAAATGCAAAACTAGCTCTGATGGTGCCTGGAATTTCAAAAAAATTCATAATGGGTTGTGCACAATGGTGCCCCGTTCTTACGGCTATACCAAGTTTATCAATAATTGTACCAATGTCATAAGGGTGAATTCCTTTGATATTAAACGAAATTACAGAGGCTTTTTCGGGCGTTGTGCCAAAAATTTGTAATCCTTCTATTTGAGTTAATGCTTGTGTAGCATAATCTAAAAGCATTTTTTCGTGAGCCGCAATGGCCTCAAAACCAATTTCGTTTAAATAATCGATGGCAACTCCCAATACGATGCCTCCAGCAATATTTGGAGTGCCTGCCTCTAGCCTATGAGGCAATGCTGCATATATTGTTTTTTCAAAGGTTACTTCCTTAATCATTTCGCCTCCTCCCTGAAAAGGTGCTAGTGCATTAAGGTGAACTTCTTTGCCATATAAAACTCCTGTTCCCGTTGGGCCACACATTTTATGTCCAGAAAAAACATAAAAATCGCAATCCAATGCAACAACGTTGGGCCTCAAATGAGGTACTGCCTGTGCTCCATCTACTAAAATTAAGGCCCCAACTTGATGGGCTTTTTGTGCCATATAGGCCACAGGATTGAGGGTGCCTAGTGCATTTGAAATATGATTTACGGCTACTAACTTGGTTTTGTCCGATAATAATTTTTCAAACTCCGACAAAATTAAAGCTCCGTTGGCATCCATTGGAATTACCTTTAGTACCGCTCCCGTTCGTTCGCAAAGCATTTGCCAAGGCACAATATTGCTATGATGTTCTAACGCCGAAACCAAAATTTCGTCCATGGGTTTTAGCCAATGGGCCATGCCGTTGGCTACTATATTGATGCTATGCGTGGTTCCAGAAGTCATTATTACTTCGTGTGGATGCAAGGCATTGAGGTGTTTTTGAATTTTTTGTCGTGCCAGTTCATAAGCGTCTGTTGCTTTTTGGCTCAAGGTATGCACCCCTCTGTGGATATTGGCATTGGTGTTTTCATAATAATGGGCAATGGACTCTATTACAACTCGAGGTTTTTGAGACGTAGCACCATTATCAAAATAAACCAATGGTTTGTTGTTTACTTGGGTGCCCAGAATTGGGAAATCGGCTCTTATTTTTTGAATATCAAACATCTCTTTATTTAGAATTTTTCTAAATACAAAAGTAATCAATTTGAATTATAAAAAAACGGTGTTTGTTTATATTTTTGTTAAAATTGATTACCTCTATTTTTTATGAAAACCAAAACCCACTTGAAGGTTATACCAAATATACATATAAAATATATTGGGCATTAATTTTCAAGTGGGTTTTGAAGGTTGTTTATCAAAAAAAATAATAATATATGCTACAAATTTTCAATAATTTTATCTTTTGGATATTTTACCTTGTAGCTAATTCTTATTTTCTTGCTTTCGCCAGCCTCTAGTTTGAGTTGCCATGTTAATATACCTGTTTCGGCATTGGTATTTGCTTTGCCATTTTCTAGCAATTCTATTGTAATGTCTTTGTCGGTACTGATAGGGTATTGGTCTTTGAGCAGCATGTTTATGGCTTCTTTTTTGTTGTTTTTTACCGTAAGGTCATACGTAAACATTTGTTCTTTGTAGCCAGAAAGGAATTTTGTCCCCGACTTGTCTGCTACTTTCTCTCGCTTGATGGCTATTTTTTTGTCTCTGCCCATGCTCAAATTCAGGGTGTCTGCGGTTTGGTTGGGGTTGATGGTTGTTTTGCCCACATACATTCCTTCAAAAATGATGTTGGCTTCGCCAGGCAACAAATTGAATTTAGAATAATCGCTAACCTCAGCTAATAAGAAGGCCTCTTTTTCTACTCTTGGTGCAGCATAATATTTGTAGGTTGCCGGAATTTTAAGGTCTTTCAGGGCTACACTATGGGCTTTGCCGTTGGATAAAATATCGTAAGGAATGTCTATATCAAACGAAATGTTGAGTTCTTGTTCTTCAATGGAGGTATAATCGTCACTATTTTTGGTGGTTATTTCAATCACACCATGGGCTGCTTCACTGCCATAAACCGAGGTTGCATTTTCCCCTTTGAGTACGTTCATGGATTTTATGGCATTTTGATTGATGCTTTGAATGGCTTCTTTAGAAATTATAGAACCGTTTACAACATACAAAGGTTCTTTTGAAGCGGCTCCTCTTATCATTATCTTTTTATCAATACCAGGAGCTCCAGAAGTATCACTTATTTGCACACCAGCTACTTGTCCTTGCAAAGATTGGATTACATTTGAAGTGCTATTCAAATAACCTTGTTTGTATGAATTACCATATTTCAAAAACCACGCATTCAAAATTGGGGCGGTATTGTTTTGGGTTGGGTTGCCGCTAGAAAGGGTTAATTTTACTTTTTTCCAGTCTATTCCTGTGTTTTGGGTTACTTTTGCTTTGTATTTTAGGTTGATTGCCGTGTTGATGTTGTCGGCACGCAAATCGTAAAACGGTTGCCACGACGCATTTGCAGTAAGGTAATTGATGTCAAAATTTACGGTGCTGGTCATGTCTGCCATAACTTGCAGTATCAATTTTCCTTGCGAGGCACTTTCTTCTTTTTGGGTGTTCAATTCCAGTTTGTTGTTCAATTTTTCAAGCCTCCAATTTGTTTTGGCTTCTTTTTCTTCAATGGAATGAATGGCATTTCGCAAGTCTCGATGTTTCAGGTTGTAGTAATCCACTAGTTTCATGAGTTCGGCAACGTTCAATCCTGTATTGGCTCCAGCCACATTTTGGTTTTTGTCTAGCAGTTCGATGCTTTTGGTATGGGCGGTTTTTTCCGTATCCAACTTACTCAATTCTTTCTGAAGTATTGCAATACTGTCTCGCACTTTTTTGATGGTTGGGTTGGTTTCGTCTATTTCAAACTCGGAAATATAATTTTTGGTAAATTGAACCGAAAGCACCGTAACATGGGCAGGCACACCAATTTGAATGGTGTTTTCATTAACATAATCGGCCACGTTTTTAACCACAATTTCACTCACCCCCATAGGCAAAGCTACTGATGTGGTGTGGTTTAGCTCGGCACCATTACTATAAACAGTTGCACTTTTGATTTTAGCGGTCGTAAAAATCGGTTTTTGAGCAAAAGAAACTGCCGAAATACCGATTAAGATTGCAAAAAGAATTTTTTTCATGGCCATACATTTTTAAGGTTTAAAAACATAGAGCCTTATTTGACACAAAAGGTTGGGACGAAACAATAATTAAAAATTCAAAATCAATTTAGCTATACTAAAATACAAAAAAATACCTATAACATCATTAGTAGTTGTGATAAAAGGCCCTGTTGCAATAGCAGGATCTATTTTATTTTTATGTAAAAAAAGAGGTACTAATGTTCCTAGCGTGGCTGCAAACAAAATAACAACAATAATAGAAATAGAAATAGCAATTCCTACTTGAATTTGACCAAACATAATGGTATGATAGCCTAAAAGGATCATCGAAATGATGGTTCCAGAAATCATTGCAACCGCAATTTCTTTGCTAAAATAATTACGACTAAATTCTTTTAGTGTGCCATTTGCCAATCCTTGTACCACAATGGCCGAGGCCTGTACCCCAATGTTGCCAGCAGTTGCCGAAAGCAAAGGAACAAATATAAACAGGGTAGTATATTTTTTAAAGGCGGCTTGGTTGTTGTCCAATACTTGCGAAGCTAGCAACTCGATAAGCATGCCCATCAAAAGCCAAGGGATTCGAGCTTTTGTGAGTTCTAAAATGCTGTCGTTTGTTTCAACGTCCTGCGTAATACCTGCTGCTAATTGATAATCTTTATCGGCCTCTTCTTTTATCACATCAATAATATCGTCAATCGTTATACGGCCTACGAGTCTGCCCAATTCATCTACTACGGGTATGGCTTCCAAATCATATTTTTGCATGATTCGTGCCACTTCTACATCTTTAGTATCTACGTTTACAAAATTCAATTTCGGAATATACACATCGGCAATTTGAGTTTTGGTAGATGTAGTCAATAAATCCTTCAACGATAGCCTCCCTTTGAGGCGGTTTTCATCATCAACCACATAAATCGAATGTACTTTTGAAACGTGTTCGGCCTGAATCCGCATTTCTTTCATACAGGTAATGACACTCCAGTTTTCATTGACTTTGACTAACTCTTTCCCCATCAATCCTCCTGCTGTATCTTCGTCATAACGCAACAATTCTACAATATCTTTGGCATGCTCTACGTCCAAAAGTTCCGAGATAACCTCGTGCTTCTTAGTTTGAGACAATTCGCCAATAATATCTGCCGCATCATCTGTATCCAACTCGTCCAACTCTTCGGCAATTTCTTTGGGCGACAAGCGTTTCAAAATGTTTTCTCGCAAATCGTCCTCTAGTTCCAAAAGTATTTCAGAGGTCACGTCTGACTCTAAAAGCCTAAAAATATAAGTAGCTTCGTCAAAATTCAATTCGTCTAAAACCTCGGCAATATCGGCATGATGCAAATCCGACAACAAAATTTCTAGTTCGTTATCGGCTTTATTTTCAATAAGTTGTTCTATCTGAACAATCAAATCTTTGCTTATTTTAAACTCCATCGGCTTCAATTTTTTGGGTTAAAGCTATAAATTCTGCAACACTCAATTGCTCCGGACGGCTATCCAAAAGGCTGTCTTCTCGCAATTTGTCCGACAAATTTAATGTTTTCAAACTATTTCGCAATGTTTTTCGTCGTTGTTGAAAAGCGGTTTTAACCACCGTAAAAAACAATTTTTCGCCACATGGCAAACTGTAATTGTCTTTTCGTATCAATCGTAATACACCCGATTTGACTTTTGGCGGCGGATTAAAAACGTGTTCATCTACCGTAAAAAGATAAGTTGCCTCATAAAAAGCCTGTACCAATACCGATAAAATACCATAAGCTTTGCTCCCTTTTTTCTCGCAAATCCGTTCGGCTACTTCTTTTTGAAACATACCCGAAAAGGCAGGTATTTGATTTCGATATTCTAACACCCTAAACACAATTTGAGTCGAAATATTATACGGAAAATTCCCAATAATTGCCCATTGTTTGTCTTCAAATATTTTTTGAATATTGTATTTCAAAAAGTCTTCCGATATTATTTTGCCTTTCAAGGCTGGGTATTTGGCATCCAAATACGTTACAGATTCTTTGTCTATTTCTATTACATAAGTTGTTATGGGCTTGGCTAACAAATATTTGGTCAAAACCCCCATACCTGGCCCTATTTCCAACACATGATCATAACCCTCCAATTCAAGAGTGTCGGCTATGGCTTGTGCAATGCTTTCGTCTTTTAAAAAATGTTGTCCGAGGTGTTTTTTGGCTTTTACTTGTTCCATGTTTTTTAGCCCAATGGGCAAAAATTGTTTGTTAATAAAAAAAGAATTGGATAGGGTTTTAAAACGTTATTGATAGTCTGCAATTAATTCCAATTCTGTTCTAAAAGCCAACATTTTATCCCCAAAAAGTTTCAACGATGCCTCTCGAAGTTTTGGTGCATCTTCCAAATAATACCGCTCTAATGTATTTTTGCTATCGGTTGTATATTGAACCGAATAAGTAATGCCCCCCATGTCCTCTTCTATCAATACCTTGACTAGTCGGGCCGACAAAAATTTGCCCGTGGCCAGCATTTCGGGTATGTGTATGTTGTGCATCCATTGCAGCCACTGGTCGTGGACACTCTCTTGAATATTTATTGTTACATTGTATATTATCATCATTTTGTAGTGCTTTTGCTATTGTTTATAAAGCCTTATCTCCCCGTAGTTGCCTGTACTTTCGTTGGGCATCTGTGTAATAAATACTGTCTTCGTGGTGCATAATAACGGCCTCGTAGCAGGCTTTGGCCTTTGCTACATCTTGTTTTTGACTCCAAATATTTCCCGAAAAATAGTAAGCCTCGTCTGCATATATCCCATCTTGAAAGCGGTCTATAATGTGCTGATAATGTGCTAAGGCCATATCCCATTGCTCCATTGTTTCATATATTTTGCCCATTCTATACAGTGTTACTGGCACAATTTCGTCTGTAGCATGCTCGGTCAGTATTTTTTTGAAAGCCTCTAGGGCAGCCTCATTTTTGTTTTGATAAACCAAAAAGTCTGCATGGGCCAATTTTTTCAAAGCCGTTTGTGTCGAATCGGACACCGTGTTATCGCTTATCAATAAATACAAATCTATCGCATCGTTTGCAATCAATTGTGTCGAAGCCGTTTTCAATACAGACAATTGCTTGTTGGCCCATTCAAAATCCGTTTGAAAATAACTCGTTTTGGCTATTTTCAAACTCGCTTCTTGCCCGATAACATCATTCTTTAAGTCATTTTCTATTTGCGAATAATAAATCAAAGCCTGATTAAATTTTTCCTGATACAATAAAATATCGGCCAATTCCATTTTGGCTTCTCCCATTTGGGTATAACTCAACGGCAATTCCAATGCCCTTTTCAATATCATTTGGGCCTTTTCAGGATTTTTTAGATAAAATGTCACAAAATGAGCCTGCAGTTTTTGCAAATCAAACGTAATTTGATTGATACCATATTGTTGAATCCAGCCTTCTAATGCCACATCTATTGCAGCATAATCCGTAGCAACGGCCTTTTGAATTTTAATCTTTTCAATAAAATAATGAGCCTGAACTTTCAAATAAGGGTCATTCGTGTTGTCCAATACAAATTGATAAACCTCGTTGGCTGTAGCTATTTCGCCTTCATTTGCTGCCATTTGTGCCAAATTGATGAGGTTTGAAAACATATCAGGACTGCGTTTATAAATCGCTTTTTCCTGTATAAATGCCTTGCCAAAATCTTTTTGTTGCACAAAATGCCAACTCAAAAATTGGTTCCAAAAAATGTCTTGGGCCTTTTGTGTTCGCAAAATCAATGCCTTTTTCAATACATCGGCAAAATGTCCTGAAGCATCCTCTGCCAAATACCTCGACAACGCATTCTGAATAACAGGCAGCATACCAGGATTGGCAGCAGACTCGTCCAACAGCTTCTCTACCATCAAATCCGATTGTCCTTTTTGGCCATAAAGCACGGCCATTTGAAAATTAAAATTAAAATTCGGATTCAAGGAAACACCCAGTTGATAGGCTTGCAATGCCTCATTTACCAACGATTTTTGTTCAAAACAACTAGCCACTCCATACACCTCATCTGGATTTTTTTGAATCATTGCCATCGCCTTTTGATAATATTTTTGGGCTTGCTCTTCGTTTTTTTGCCGCTGATAATTGTAGCCCAACTCTATCCACAATACAGCCATCGGATGGCTGTCGAGCTTACTTTCTATCCGCTTTTGGGCTTCGTCATATTTTTCCAGCTGTTGCAAACACGCTATCGTTTTCAAAAAATAGGTGGCATTTTGCGGCATGTCTTTGCTCAAGGCCTCATAACTCAATTGTGCTTTTTCAAATTCGCCTTTGTCAAAATAATATTGTGCCAATTGTTCGTTTTGAGACAAAACCAACAACGAGTGCAAAAAAATTATTAAACACAGACAATACTTGAATTTCATATTTCTAATCGATATTTATTTTTTATCGTGGCTTCTCATAATATATTTTCAAAAAAACAGGCAAAATAAATAACAACACCATTTGTTACATCCAAAAAAAAAAATTGGGCGTGCCCCTCCGTAAACTACGGGTCGGGCTATCCGTTTCAAACAACAATCTTTTGAACTCCAAAAGAAATATCATATTGTGAAATAATCTTTTTTGCCCAAAAAAAGGGCAAAAAAGAATTTCCACTGCTATCCCTCACGCAAATCCAAACAACATTTCAAATGCCCGCTTTCAAAACAGCTTGTCATTTCAATCCTAAAACAATGGCTTTCTAAAAATTTGTTTCACACAAATGTAAAACCACAACATGCTTTTGCAATAATTAAAAATACCGCTTAATCTATGAGGTCAAATCCACAATACCTTCTCAAAACTTCTGGAATTACAATACCCTCGGGCGTTTGATAATTTTCTAAAATCCCAGCCAAAACCCTTGGCAAAGCCAGCGAGCTTCCGTTTAAAGTGTGTGCCAAATGGTTTTTCCCTTCCTTGTCTTTAAACCGCAATTTCAAACGATTAGACTGAAAAGTTTCAAAATTGGACACCGAACTGATTTCCAACCAACGATCCTGAGCAGTCGAAAAAACTTCAAAATCATAAGTCAAAGCCGATGCAAATCCCATATCGCCACCACACAACCTCAAAATTCGATAAGGCAATTTCAATTCATTCAAAATATCCTTCACGTGTTCTACCATGCCTTCAAGCGCTTCATAAGATCGATCAGGATGTTCAATTCTTACAATTTCTACTTTGTCAAATTGATGCAATCTGTTGAGCCCCCTAACATGAGCCCCCCACGATCCTGCCTCTCGTCTAAAACAAGGTGTATAACCCGTACACAAAACAGGCAGTTCGTTTTCGTTCAAAATCACATCTCTAAATATATTAGTAACAGGCACTTCTGCCGTGGGTATCAAATACAAATCGTCTTTGGCATCATGATACATCTGCCCCTCTTTGTCGGGCAATTGCCCCGTACCATAAGCCGAAGCTTCGTTCACCAAATGAGGCACTTGGTATTCTTTATAGCCCGCATCGGTATTTTTATCTAAAAAATAAGCTATCAAGGCCCGTTGCAATTTGGCCCCTTTGCCTTTATATACAGGAAAACCAGGTGCTGTGATTTTGGTACCAAGCTCAAAATCAACAATATCATATTTTTTTATCAAATCCCAATGTGGCAACGCCCCTTCATACAAGGTTGGAATATCGCCCGTTTGAAAAATATTCAAATTGTCGTCGGCAGATTGGCCTTCTGGCACAATATCGGCAGGCAAATTTGGAAGCGTATATAATTTTTCTGTAAGCTGCTGCGACAATCGCTCGGTTATTTCGGCAAGTTCTTTGCTTTTTTCTTTCAACGAAACCGTTTTGGCTTTTAAAATTTCGGCTTTGGCTTTTTCGCCGTTTTTCATCAAATCGCCAATATCTTTCGATAATTTATTAGATTCAGACAAAATAGTATCTAAAGCCACTTGCGAAGCCCGACGGTTTTCATCTAATTCAACGATTTCTTTCACAACAGCTCTAGCGTCAAGATGTCTTTTGGCCAAGGCTTTGATTACTTTTTCTTGATTGTCTCTAATAAATGCAGTTTGTAACATTGTTTTTTGTTTTAAATAATGCCAGCAAATTTAAGGAATTTGTTTTTATTATTGCCTATTGCTTGCTATTTTAAAACATAAACATTTTTTTGTAAAAAAACACATCCATACCATAACGCTAATTACAGTCCTACAACCCGATGCGTCGCACTTAAATAGACAATAAAAATTCTATTTTATTTGTAATACAAAAACAAAAGTTGAGCCATAAAAACTCACAATTACAGATTATTATATCCAAAACCATCGGGTATAATACATATTAGGAATAAAAAATCAAAGATGATTTAAAATAGGAAACAAAAATAAGAAATTATTTTGTATGATTTGAAAAAAGAAATATTCAAATGACTCAAAAATATTGAATTAAAACTTTTGATAAATTAATTTAAAATTCTGGTTTTCAATTATTTTAAATGATTGAAGTTGCACTTTTTTGAAAATGAAAGGCTGCAAAAATATATTGTCAATTGATGGTAATTATAGGGAAATAAAAAACAGACACTTCAAATATTTGATGGAATTGTCATGGGGTTATATTGCATAAATAATATCAGAATTTAATGTAATAATATTTTAAAAATTAGTATTAATTTAATAATATTAAGATTTGAAATAGTTTGAAAGTATTGTTATCTTTGTGCTTTCAAAACAACAACACAACAACAATATTATGAACATTCACATCATTGGAGGGGGCAACTTGGGGGTGGCCATTGCTTTGGGTATTTCAAAATTTTCCAAAGGGAATAAAGTTACCGTAACCCGCAGAAACATTGACAAAATAAGTTATTTAGAAAAAGAAGGTATTCAAGTATCGTCAAACAATACCACACATATTTCGGAAGCTGATATTGTTATTTTGACTATAAAACCCTATCAGGTTCAGGCGGTGCTGGAAGAAATTTTGCCCCATTTGAATCAAGCCACTATAGCATCGGCCGTAAGTGGCTTGTCTATCGAGGAAATACAAGCAATAACAGGCACACAACATGCAATTGTACATATAATGCCTAATATTGCAGCTCGTTTTGGCGAGTCGGCTACTTGTATATCCTATTTGCCAAAAGACAAAGTCAAGGCTGAAAAAGTGATTACATTATTTGATTATTTAGGCACCGTATCTGTTATAGACGAAAAATTGATGGATGCAGCCACGGTTTTGGGAGCCTGCGGAACGGCTTATGCCCTACGATACATAAGAGCCTCGATGCAAGCGGGAATAGAAATTGGTTTTGATGCTCAAACGGCATTGGCCATTGCCTCGCAAACCGCCAAAGGTGCCGCAACAATGGCCTTGGTCGAAAAAATACATCCCGAGCAGTTGATTGATCGGGTAACAACCCCACAAGGTTGTACTATTGTGGGCCTCAACGAAATGGAACACGAAGGGTTTAGTTCGTCGTTGATAAAAGGTATTAAAACCTCTTTACAAAAAATAGTGGGTTAATTTATTTTTAAAAAAATTATACGCATTAGAACACCTCTGATGCGTTTTTTTATATCAAAGCATGAGCAAAAAAATAGCAGTATTGGGTTGTGGTTGGTTAGGATTTCCATTGTGCAAAGCTTTTATCAAACAAGGGTTTGAAGTAAATGGCACTACAACAACAGCATCAAAATTAACGGAGCTTAAAGAGGCAGGTATCGTTCCGTTTTGTATTTCACTCGATAGCGAGGGCGTTCGTGGCGATATAGCCACATTTTTAGAAGGGGTTTCGGTATTGATTATCAATATTCCGCCACAGCTTCGAAAAGCAAACTCAAGGAGCACCGAGCAGGTTTTTGTTCAAAAAATACAAAACCTTTTGCCTTATATAGAACATAGTGGAGTGAGCAAAGTACTTTTTGTGAGTTCGACATCGGTATATGCTGATAGTACTATGATTATTACAGAGCAAACGCCTCCAAACCCTGTAACCGAAAGTGGCCAACAGCTTGCCATTGTAGAAGACTTGTTGCAGTCTAATGGGGCATTTGAAACTACAATTGTTCGATTTGGAGGGCTTGTTGGTCCTAAAAGACACCCCGTTTGGAGTCTTTCTGGACAACAAAACATTGCCAATCCAGAGGCACCAATACTATTGATTCATCAAAAAAATGCTATCGAAATACTGATGCAAATTGTAGTCAAAAATGTTTGGAATACCCTTTTTAATGCGGTTGCTCCTTATCATCCGAGTAAGAAAATGTTTTATCAATCGTTGGCTCAAAAATGGCATTTGCCCATGCCCGAGTTTGATGACCAATCAGTATCTAAATTAAAATACATAGCCAATTATCGTTTAAGTAAAGTGCTGCATTATCATTTTGACCACCACCATTTAGATGATTTAGAATTTTAACGTTTAAAACAATCATGATGTCGTTAAAATAAATTATTTTTGCTCAACTAATATTGAGTGCTTTTGTTCAATTCTAACACCTTTTTTGAAATGACTATTCCATTAAAAACCTATTTATCTTCAAAAATTCATCAAATTGGTTTGCCTATTTTGGCCCTTTGTTGGGTTAGTATTGTTTGGGGAACTACTTGGGTAGCGTCAAAAGAAGGGGTACAACACATGCCCGCATTGCAACTGGCAGGTATGAGGCAATTTTTGGGTGGGTTGTTGTACATTTTGTTTTTTACTTATAAAAAAGCTCCTTGGCCAAAAGGCAAACAATGGAAAATGATTGTCATTTTGAGTATATTGAATTTTGTGTTGAGCAATGGATTGAGTACCTGGGGTGTAAAGTATATTAGTAGTGGTTTGGGGGCCATTATTGGGGCTTGTGTACCTTTATGGATTTTGATAATCAATATATCTAGGGGGCAAAAAGCTACAGCACTTGCCATTACAGGATTTGTGGTTAGTTTTTCGGGGGTGTGTGTTATTTTTTATGATCATTTGGCCGATTTTTTGAATCCTGATTTTAGTTTTGGAATCATTATTTCTATTATTTCTACCATTACATGGGCTTTTGGCAGTTTATATACCAAGAAAAAAGCAGCCGATTTTAATCCTTATTTTGGGTTAGGAATTCAAATGTTTATTTCTAGTTTGTTGCTATTTGCTTTTGTGGGAGCAACAGGAACTGGAGTTAATGTTTTGAAAATACCTGCCATTTCGTGGTTGAGTATTGCATATTTGGTGGTATTTGGTTCTATTCTTACATTTATTGCCTTTATTTATGCCTTACAACATTTGCCTCCCGATGTTAATAGTATTTATGCCTATATCAATCCAATAGTAGCGGTTTTGTTGGGAGCGGTTTTGTTTGACGAAAAATTAACGGTAGCTCTTGCTATTGGTGGTTTTGTTACGCTTGTGGGGATTTATATTGTAAACCGTTCGATGAAAAAAAATGCCTCATTTTAGTACGAATGTATGTTTGGTATCACTAGCCCAGATAGCAGTGGAAATCCTTTTCTTTTTTTTCTTTAAAAAAAGAAAAGATTGTAACGAATAGCTGGAAATAGCTCCAAATAATACCAAATATACATATAAAATAGTCCAANNAAATATATTTGGTATAAAAAACCCCGACTTCTTTATGAAATCGGGGTTTTATTTTAATATTTAGTACTAAAATCTTACTACTAATATCTGTAATATTCTGGTTTGAAAGGGCCTTGAACCTCCACGCCAATATACGCTGCTTGCTCTGGACGAAGAGTTTCTAGTTCTACCCCTAATTTTGCTAAGTGCAAGGCGGCAACTTTTTCGTCTAAATGTTTTGGTAACATGTAAACGTCGTTGTTGTAAGCTGCACTGTTTTTCCACAATTCGATTTGAGCCAAGGTTTGGTTTGTAAACGAGTTACTCATTACAAAACTTGGGTGTCCTGTGGCACAACCAAGGTTTACCAAACGACCTTCGGCCAAGATGATGATGTCTTTTCCGTTTACGTTGTAGATATCGACTTGTGGTTTTACTTCGTTTTTGGTATGTCCAAAGTTTTGGTTTAACCAAGCCATGTCTATTTCGTTGTCAAAGTGTCCGATGTTACATACAATGGTTTTGTCTTTCATTTTTTCGAAATGAGCACCCAAAACAATGTCTTTATTTCCTGTTGTAGTAATGATAATGTCTGCATTTGCAATAACGGTATCCAATCTTTTTACTTCAAAACCGTCCATTGCGGCTTGCAAAGCACAAATTGGGTCAATTTCAGTAACGGTTACAATAGAACCAGCGCCACGGAAAGAGGCTGCAGAGCCTTTACCTACGTCGCCATAGCCACAAACGACAACTCTTTTTCCGGCCAACATGATATCAGTTGCACGACGAACAGCATCAACAGCCGATTCTTTACAACCGTATTTGTTGTCAAATTTCGATTTGGTAACCGAGTCATTTACGTTAATTGCTGGCATTGGCAATGTTCCTGCTTTTACTCTTTCATATAATCTATGTACTCCTGTTGTAGTTTCTTCAGACAATCCTTTGATACCTTCTACTAAATGAGGGTAACGGTCGATAACCATATTGGTCAAATCGCCACCATCGTCCAAAATCATGTTCAACGGTTTTCTGTCTTCGCCAAAGAATAAGGTTTGCTCGATACACCAGTCAAAAGACTCTTCGTCAAGACCTTTCCAAGCATATACTTGGATTCCAGCAGCAGCAATTGCAGCAGCAGCCTGGTCTTGGGTTGAGAAAATGTTACAAGAAGACCAAGTTACCTCAGCTCCCAAAGCAATCAAAGTTTCGATCAAAACGGCAGTTTGTATGGTCATGTGCAAGCAACCCGCAATACGAGCTCCTTTTAAGGGTTGTTCGGCTGCATATTCTGCACGAAGTGCCATCAAACCTGGCATTTCAGCTTCGGCCAATTGAATTTCTTTTCTTCCCCATGCTGCTAGAGAAATGTCTTTTACTTTGTAAGCCACATAAGGCATAGATGTAGTAGTACTCATTTATTGTATATTTGTAGATTTAATTTTTTTGCAAAATTACATAATAAGTTATGAATTTAAAAATTTTTATCAAAAATTGTGAATTGTTTATTATGCTAACATTTTGAAATCCAAATATTTTGAATTAAATTTGCTTTTATAATTAGTCTTATGCCTTTATTAAAAATCATAGATCATTCGCCAGAAACCCAAATTTTTGTTTGGAAAATAACAGAAAAACTTACGGATTTAAAAACTACAATTGAGTTAAAACCTGAAAGTGCCTCTCGATTGCAAGGAATGCAATCTGAAGTGCATCAAAAAGCTTTTTTGTGTGTAAGGCATTTGCTGCTACTGGCGGGTTATTTGGATGTTGATTTGTGGTATGATGATTCGGGCAAACCCCATTTATCCGACGGAAAATATATTTCTATTAGTCATTCGCACGACTTGGCTTGTCTAATTATTAGCCATCAAAAAGTGGGGATAGATGTAGAGTTGCAACGGGATAAGATTCTGAAAATTGCAAACAAATTTATCGATTTTCAAAAAATGAATTTTATAACCAACAGTGCCGAAAATCTGATTGTTTTGACACATATTTGGGGAGCAAAAGAAGCTATATTTAAAATTCAAAATCAAAAAGGAATCAGTTTTAAAGACCATATTCAGGTAGCTTCTTTTCAAAAAAACGATTTGAAAACCAAGGCTGTTTTAGAGTTTGAAAATAGGACAACCCGCTTTGATGTGTATGTTCAAGAGGTTGAAAATTTTTGTTTGGTTTATGCGTTTATTTCAGAAACCGACCAAAACAATTCGCCCTATATTTAACCCAATAGCAAGTTCATGAAACCAATATATGAAGCCTTTTTGGCCTCCAAAAAAAAGAATCAAAAAGGGTTAGCTATTTTGATAGATCCCGATAAAATAGCCTTAGAAAACCTTGATTTATTATTATTAAAAATCCAAAAAACACCAGCAACCCACTTGTTTGTTGGTGGAAGTAGCGTGAGCAACAATATAATAGATCAAATAATTATTGAGGCAAAAAAGCATTTGAACATTCCTATATTGTTGTTTCCAGGTCATCCATCACAAATATCAAAACATGCCGACGGGATTTTGTTTTTGTCATTAATTTCGGGTCGCAACCCAGATTATTTGATAGATTTTCAGGTGCAATCAGTACCCATTTTGAGTCAAACCAATCTTGAAATTATTGCTACAAGTTATATTTTAATAGACGGAGGTTGTACAACCGCCGTTGAAAGGGTGAGCCAAACGACACCTTTGAGCCAAGACAACCCCAGCTATATTGCTCAAACAGCCCGAGCAGGCGAAATGATGGGAAGCCAATGTGTTTATTTAGAAGCGGGTAGCGGAGCCATCAAATCGGTGTCGGAAAATATTATCAAACAAGTAAGACAACACATTTCGATACCCATTATTGTTGGCGGGGGCATCAAAAACCAAGCACAAATAACAGCCATATTTCAGGCGGGTGCAGACCTAGTTGTTATTGGTACGGCTTTTGAAAACGACAATCATTTTTTTGAGAATTTATTTTTGTTTTGATTAAAATTCAGCAACGGCCTAATGTTGTATTCCAAAAAGAGTATCAAAAAAAAACCAGTCATATAACAGAGCATGTCCAACCAAGAAAACGAATGGCCCAATACGATTTGAAGCCATTGAACGTTTTGCAAATGCAACGTTTTGAGAATGGCAATATATTGTAAAAATTCGATAAAAAAACACATTAATAAAACAGCAAAAGCCATTTTGAACACATTGGTTTTTAAAAAAATTTTAAAAAAACAATACAATAAAATAACTACCAAAACATCGCCCATATAAGGCCTAACAAATGAATCGTGAACAAAAACAGCTATGCAAACTTCTGTTATAAAAAGCAACACAGCAAAATACAGGTATGATGCATTGAAACCTATCATTAGTAAAAATTTTATAAAAACAAAATTAATAAAAAATCAAGAAAAAAATAATTTATCTATTGTAATAATTCCGCCATTTTCTTAGAGTATTGCGGCTAATTTTAAAATGTAAAGAGGTTTGATAATCTGTTAGAGCATATTCTTTTTGATATGACAAAACCTTTGTAATTGTGTTTTCGTCATAAGACCTCAATTTTTGATTTTCAAAGTTATGACTTTTTGAATGAAGATTGATTTCTTGATCAAAATTGATAATGTCTAAATTTGATACGTTTTCTTTTTTTAAAAAACTCAAATCTTTCTTCAAATTCGATATAATTTTTTCGTCAAACATGTCCGAATATAATTGATAATAATTAGGTTTCATAATATTAAAAAGTTTTTAGTTCATAAAGTTTATTTAAAGCAAATCCATTATTTTTCATCACTACTAGCAAACAAGCTTATAGGTGTCAAAAATTTATGGTGAATCAATTTCAGACGTTGTAGTTGTTTAGGCTTGATTTTAAAAAATAGCGAAACTTCATTGTCGTCTAAATGATTGCACCGTTGAAACGCCAAGATTTCGGATATTTCGTTTCTGTTAAATATTTTTCTTTTTGATTTTACGTTTATATAAGTCATCAATTCTAGTTGTTTAATTTATAATCTATTACTGTTTCTTTTCTGAGCCAATTGTAAATAGTAGTTCTAGGAATATTATACTTGTCCATAACTTCATTAATTGTAAATTTATTTTTATTTATACCGTCTAATATGTAATTCTTAATTTGAACAGTGTATACATTTTTTTTAAAAAAACCTTGCATATTTTTATCCGCTTGTTTGCGAACACTAGTAGAAATACCATGATATAGAATAAGATGCCCCGTGTAGTATCTAAAAAAATCGTATTTCAATAATTTACACCATTTGAGTAACTGTTCAGAATCTAAACTCTTATCTAAAAACATTTTTTCTACATCGTCTATAGAACATTTAAAATATTTTGCAACTCGTTCTAACGAAATATTTTGTTCCTCAACAGATTGTTCTAAAATGGAACCAATATGAATATTTTTTGTGTTTTTTTTCATAAAAAATAAATTTAATAAGTTTTATTGTAAATTAATTTTAAAATCCCTAAACGTACCTGACTTATTTTATAATAAGTTTTTTTATTAAAAATTTATGCAATTGTTATTAATAAAAAATTCCTGAGCCAACATCCAACAAACCGAAAATTCCTGAACTTAAATTTGTTTTTCCTTTTTGTATTGTTGTGCCAAATTTATATACAATATAAGTTTTAGTTGCCCTTTGATTATACACAATACATACATATTGAAATATATTTTCTCATCATTTTTTTTCAAACAATTGAAAATTAATTATTTAATATATTAAAAAATTTATGCACCATTAAAAAAATAATGGATATATGCGTAAAATGTGTAGTTTTTTTATATTAAAATGTGTAGCTGACATGTAGTTTCAAAATTAATATTTCATACATTTATATTAAAAACACAACAAATGATATGGCCTTACTAATAAACATTAGTTAGTATTTAAAAGTTCAAAACACATTATAGAGTCAATTTTGAGAAGTATTTCATACAAATAGCAACGTAATTTAAAATTTAAAACCATAAAAATATTTATCCATAATATAGAGGGCATTTCAATTGTAAATATTATTTTTGGTGCTTATAAAAAATTTCAAATGACCCATATTCAATACATTCAAAAGGCTTTGCAAATGCCTCAAAGTGGCATAAAAGGACTCGAAGCAACATTACAACTACTTTCAGAGGATTGTACGATTCCGTTTATATCTCGATACCGAAAAGACCAAACAGGCAATTTGGACGAGGTGGTTATCGAACAAATTGCCAAACTCAACAAGCAATTTGAAGAGATTGTCAAACGCAAAGAAGCCGTTTTGAAATCTATAGAAGAACAAGGCCAATTAAGCCCCGAATTGTCTAAAAAAATAACCCAAAGTTTTGACTTGCAGGAATTGGAAGATTTGTATTTGCCATACAAGAAAAAGAAAAAAACCAAAGCCGATGTGGCTCGTGAAAAGGGCTTGGAACCCTTGGCCAAAATTATCATGAGTCAAAACAATGATGACATTGATTTTATGGCATCTAAATATTTGAACGACAAGGTATTGAACGAAGATGAAGCCTTGCAAGGTGCCCGAGACATTATTGCCGAATGGATTAACGAAAACATTTATATAAGAACAAACTTGCGTAGGACGTTTCAACGCAAAGCCGAAATTGGTTCCAAGGTAGTCAAAGCCAAGAAAGACGACGAAGCGGCACAAAAGTTTAGTCAATATTTCGATTGGGCAGAGCCCATATCAAAAGCACCCTCCCATCGCTTGTTGGCCATGTTGCGTGCAGAAGCTGAGGGTTTTATCAAACTGAATGTAGCCATCGAAAAAGAAGAGGCGATTGATTTTATATCACAAAACGTCATCAAAAATCAACGATCGGAGGCCAAAACACATTTGGAATTGGCTATAAAAGACAGTTACAAACGCTTGCTAGAGCCCGTCATTTCCAATGAAACTTTGCAAGAAGCCAAAGCCAAAGCCGACACGAAAGCCATAGCCGTTTTTGCAGGCAATTTAAGTCAATTATTATTGGCACCTCCTTTGGGCGAAAAGCGAATTCTGGCCATCGACCCAGGTTTTAGAAGCGGTTGTAAGGTAGTTTGTTTGGACGAAAAAGGCGATTTGCTCTACAACGAAACCATTTATCCGCATGCTCCACAAAACGACACCGCAATGGCCATGAAAAAAATTCGATCCATGGTGAATGCATATAATATTGAAGCCATTTCTATTGGAAACGGAACGGCCAGCCGCGAGACGGAATTTTTTATCAAGAAAATTGCTTTCGACAAGCCCGTTCAGGTATTTGTAGTTTCGGAGGCGGGTGCATCGGTGTATTCGGCAAGCAAAATTGCAAGAGAAGAATTTGGAAGTTATGATGTAACGGTTCGGGGTTCGGTTTCTATTGGGCGACGGCTTTCGGATCCGTTGGCGGAGTTGGTAAAAATAGATGCCAAATCTATTGGAGTAGGACAGTACCAGCACGATGTGGACCAATCTAAATTGAAAGAAGAATTGGATACGGTTGTTGTGCGTTGTGTAAATACTGTGGGTATCAACATCAACACGGCAAGCAAATCGTTGCTGAGTTATGTGTCGGGCATTGGCGAAAAAATGGCAGAAAACATAGTGGCCTATCGTGCAGAAAACGGACCTTTTGAAGATAGAAAGCAACTCAAAAAAGTACCACGATTGGGCGAAAAAGCATTTCAGCAAGCGGCAGCATTCATCCGAATTAAAGATGGAAAAAACCCGCTAGACAATTCGGCAGTGCATCCCGAAGCGTATTCCATTGTTGAAAAAATGGCGAAAGATTTAGGCATCAAAACCGAGGCATTAATTGCCAATAAAGACAAGATCAAACTCATAAAACCCGAGCAATATATTACGCCCGAAATTGGAATTTTGACTTTAAAAGACATCTTGAAAGAGCTTGAAAAACCCGGATTGGACCCGAGAAAAGCCGCAAAGATTTTTGAATTTGACCCCAATGTGCGTTCCATTTCCGATTTGCGAACCGGCATGATTTTACCAGGCATTGTGAACAACATCACGGCATTTGGTTGCTTTGTAGATTTGGGAATTAAAGAAAGCGGATTGGTTCACATTTCGCAATTAAAAGAAGGCTTTGTATCGGATGTGAACGAAGTAGTAAAAATGCACCAACACGTTCAAGTAAAAGTAGTTGAGGTGGACGAAGCCAGAAAACGAGTCCAATTGACGATGGTGGTATAGTTTTTTTTGTATATTTGTCGTATAATTTTAAACTTTTTATGAATTACAGGTTAGAACTACTTGAGGATAAGAAATTTGAGGATTTAAAATATAGGTTTCAAATTTACTGTTTAATAATCACTTTCAAACATCACTTCTTGGTACTACAAAGTTTATGTCTTCCGAATTTACTTGCTTTATAGTGGTTTTTTAGCTATTTAATCTAATAGTATCAAATTTAAAAGTTATACCAAATATACATATAAAATAGCCCAATCTATTGGTTCTTTTTTGCTAAAATNNCTATTTTATAAATATATTTTGGTATAATGCTAGATTAATTGCCCAAATTTTTAATAATGGTTTTCAAATTATCTAATAGTTCAACATTTGTTATGCCTTTTTCTAAATCAAAATTTTGGTAAAAGCTTGGTAATGAAAATGTGGCTTTTATATCAGCTCCAGAAAATGGCAATAACATTTTTGCCGATTCCAATACGGTTGTCCCACCTCTGGCACCTGGCGAAGTTGCCATTAAAAGCATTGGCTTGTTATTAAAGGTTTTTCTGTCTTTGATGCGAGAAGTCCAATCTAAAATGTTTTTTATCCCCACATTAAAAGATCCATTGTTTTCTGCCAATGACAAGATAATTAAGTCTGTTTCATCTATTTGATTTGCAAAAGCAGTAACTTCATTTGGAATTCCCAGATCATTTTCATTGTCAATGCTATAAATGGGAATTGTCAGCAAACTAATATCTACAGTTGAAACGGTTGAGCCAATAAATAATTGAGCCGTAAAGTTTGCTAAGGCTCTGTTGATAGAATTTTTAGAGTTACTCCCTCCAATGGCTAGAATTTTCATGATTGTTTTGTGTTTAAAATTCTTGTTTGTAATTCTGGAAAACGATACAAGGCTACCATCCATACAAAAGCTTGAATGATACAAGGTGCAATTACAGATTGACCATGCTCTAAATGTGTGGCAATTGCACCACCCATATAAGCTGCCAATAGTAGTGTCCCGATAATTCCAGTTCGAGGATAAATAAAAAGGAGGGTACTTACTATTTCTACAACCCCCAACATGGTATAACTTTGGGCATTGAGTCCAAATCCTTCTGCCATTTGTAACACTTGGTCATTTGCAGTTAATTTTCCTATGGCACTGCCAATAAATACAAAGGCTACCAAGCCTGTAAGCACCCAATAAATGATTTTTTTAGTCTTTGCTGTCATTTTTTTTAAAATTTATTTGTTGTTTTACAAAATTATAAAACAAATATACGTAATTTTACTTTCTAAAATATAGTTATTACCCAATGGTAAGTAGTTACTTAAAGGTAAGTACTCATTAATCCCAAAAAAAATGATGAATCATAAAGAAGATATTTGTCGGATACGGTTGATGGCAACAAGAGATGCGCTAGATGTTATTCAAGGAAAATGGCGAATTCCAATTATCATTTCTTTGACTTATGGAAATAAGCGTTTTGGTGAAATACAAAAAGATATTGTTGATATTTCGCCCAAAATGCTATCACAAGAGTTGAAAGCCTTAGAAATAAATCAAATTATCAAGCGTACGCTACACGATACAATGCCCGTTACTACAGAATATTCACTTACACCGCTTGGACAGTCAATGAATGGTTTATTAGAAGAAATTTTAAATTGGGGCATTCATTTTCGGAATGAAGTCCTTAGGAAATAAATAAAAATTAAACATTTTATGAAGGCCTTATTTTGGATAAATTCAATTGTTTTTATTCCACAAAATAGCCTCATGATGTTACAAACAATGGTTACTAATCTTTTTTGTATAAAAGCAACATCAAACCTATATCTTGCAAAACCAAAATCATCGTTGTATCTTTACCGCATTGAAATGGTTTTGAAAATGGAATTGGCATCAATATTTTGAAATACCAAACACTATTTCAAATTTAAGTTACTTTATTTATTTTTTTTAAACAAATTACCCTCATTATGATCGAACCAATATTGATAGACACCAACCAATATATTCCAGGATTATCCATAGACTGTGTCATATTTGGTTTTCATGACAACCAGTTAAAGGTGTTGGCCATCAAGTCTGCATACCATTCCAAATGGTCGTTGCCTGGTGGATTTATCAAAAAAGAGGAGGATTTGGACACTGCGGCCCATAACATTCTTTTTAAAAGAACGGGTTTGAAAGGCATTTTTCTTCGGCAGTTTGCCGCTTTTGGACACGTTACCCGTAGCGAAAATAACTTTACTCCTCAAGCATTTAAAGAATTGAAAATATCCGAAAAAGACCAAGCATGGTACTTGCAACGATTTGTTTCTATTGGTTATTATGCCTTGGTCAATTTTAGAGATATTAAATTTTCTAAATCAAAAAAATCTGAAGCAATGGAATGGATAGATCCTAGAGCATCGCACGAATTTATCATTGATCATAAAGATATTTTAGACAAAGCCCTTGAAACATTACAAAAAGAACTAAATTTGTTGCCCATTGGATACAAATTGCTTCCAGAAAAATTTACAATTCCCGAATTACAAAAATTGTATGAAACTATTTTAGGGCGACAATTGGACCGACGCAATTTTTTAAGAAAGATTACCCATATTGGAATCATCATCAAATTAGATGAGAAAAAAACTAAAGTTGCCCACAAAGCTCCAAATTATTTTCGATTTGACAAACAAAAATATGAAGAAGTATTAAAAAACGGCATCAATCAAGGGTGGTAATTGAAAGCACCACCCCTACCCTATTTTGAGTTTTTGATAACAAAAAAACACCCATTTTTTTATGAGCAAATCATTAGAAGAAGTACATCAAAGTGTTTCGACACTACACAAAAAATCTACTTATCGGCGAATAATGGCTTTTTTTGGCCCCGCCTATTTAGTAAGTGTGGGTTACATGGATCCGGGCAATTGGGCAACAGATTTGGCAGGTGGCAGCCAGTTTGGATACCAGCTGCTATGGGTATTACTCATGAGCAATTTAATGGCTCTTTTGTTGCAAAGCCTTAGTGCAAGACTTGGTATAGTTACCCAGTGCGATTTGGCTCAAGCCTCACGAGAAACCTATCCTAAGTTTATCAATTATATCCTTTATTTTTTGGCCGAAATTGCAATTGCAGCCTGCGATTTGGCCGAGGTTTTAGGCATGGCCATAGGCATCAACCTTTTGTTTGACATACCGCTTATTTTTGGGGTTGTTATTACCGTTTTGGATACTTTTTTATTGCTTTTTCTAATTCAAAAAGGCATTCAAAAAATGGAGGCTTTTATCATTGTTTTGGTTTTAATTATTGGTATTTCGTTTGTATTTGAAATGTTTTTTGCACAACCAGAAACGGCTGCACTCCTTAAAGGATTTATACCTTCGATTCCAAACAACGACGCTTTATATATAGCCATTGGAATTATTGGAGCTACAGTAATGCCACACAACTTATACTTACATTCGTCATTAGTTCAAACCCGAAAATTTAACCAAACCAACGAAGGGATCAAACAAGCCATCAAATATAATTTTTTTGACAGCCTTTTAGCACTCAATTTTGCGTTTTTTGTCAATGCGGCTATTCTAATTTTGGCAGCAGCTACCTTTTATAAAAACGGTTATTTTCATGTAGCCGAAATTCAAGATGCTCACCAACTTATGAAACCCTTGTTGGGCAAATGGGCTCCCATTTTGTTTGCAATTGCACTTATAGCAGCAGGGCAAAGCTCTACTGTAACGGGTACTTTGGCAGGGCAAATTATTATGGAAGGCTATTTGAATTTACGCATACAACCTTGGGTCAGACGGGTGATTACTAGGCTAATAGCCATTGTGCCTGCCGTAGTAGTGATTTTGATTTTTGGCGAAAGCGTTACAGGAAAACTACTTATTTTTAGTCAAGTTGTTTTAAGTCTTCAGCTGGGTTTTGCCATTATTCCACTCATCCATTTTGTAAGTGATCCTCAAAAAATGAAAGGTTTTCAAATAAAAACATTAACTCAGATTGTAGCTTGGTTGATTGCCTTGATTATTGTATCGCTCAATGCCAAATTGGTTTTTGAACAATTATACCAATGGATTCAAGAAACTCAAAACCCTTTAATTCTATACCTTACCGTTGTACCGCTAGCCGTGTTTTTTTTAGGATTGTTGTTGTATCTTACCATCAAGCCTTTTATAAGTCGCAATCCGTTTTTGGACCACAACCATTCGCCACATCCAGTCCATTTTACTTATTTAGACCACCAATCGTCTGATTTAAAAAACATTGCCATTGCCATAGATTTCACTAAAGCTGATCAAAAGGCCCTACAAAATGCTTTTGATTTAGGAGGCAAAAAGGCACAATATACCCTAATACACGTAGTAGAAACGGTGGGTGCATTAGTATATGGCAAACACATTCTGGACCATGAAACCCATATAGACGAAAAATTGTTGCAACAATACCAAACCCAATTAATAGACAAAGGTTATAATGTTGAGGTATTATTAGGATTCGGAAAACCATACAAAGTTATCCCCCATTTAATCAATACACACCATTTTGATTTATTAGTAATGGGTACTCACGGACATACAGGCATTAAAGATTTGATTTTTGGAACAACCGTAGATAAACTTCGTCATCAAATTGAAATTCCATTATATATTGTAAAATAAAATTTTTATAATTTAATACTTATTATTCATATATTTATTTATTTTATAAATTTTCGAACCTGAAGGGTTCAAGTGGTGCTTTTCATGATTGTTTTGTTATATATATGACCGTCCGTAACTCATACCAAATAGTTATACCAAATATATTTATAAAATAGTCCAAAGATGC
>NZ_MUGT01000014.1:67492-78395 GCF_002217205.1 Flavobacterium branchiophilum NBRC 15030 = ATCC 35035
TACGGAACTATTTTTTTGGGTAATTTTAGCAAAAAAGAACCAATAGATTGGACTATTTTATAGGTATATTTGGTATTAAAGGCTTTATTTTTTTTTACAGCTCTGTGACTTTGCGTAACATTGAGCTCGCAAAGAATAGTCGAAAACTAATTTACACTATGAAATAGTACTAGTTGCGGATAGTCCTATAAATATAGGAACCCGAAGAGATTCGGGTTATGTTTTGGATTATCTGTTAAATGTTTCAAATATTTGAGTCAAATTTTCTGGATCCAAACCACAATGTTTATGGAGCATATCCATGCTGCCGTGTTCTATAAACGCATCTGGAATACCCAAAATTTTGACACGATTTGTCAATTGATGTTCTAAAACATAAGCCCCAATAGCAGCTCCAAACCCTCCTTTGACGGTGCCGTCTTCTAGGGTAATAATGTTTTGATAATTAGACGTAATGGATTTCAAAGCAGCACAATCTAGTGGTTTTACAAATCCAAAATGATAATGTCCAAAATCGGAATTTTGATTTATTTTTGATAAAATACCACTCACAACATTCGTCATGGTTCCAGTGGTCAAAAGGGCTGTTTGGCGTCCTTTTTTCAAACAAATGGCTTGTCCAATAGTGATTTTTTCAAATGGTTTTTCCCATTCTACAAGGCTGCATCGGCCTCTTGGATATCTAATGGCTATGGGGTTTTGTAGTCCAAGTTGTGCCGTATATAGTATGTTTCTAAGTTCAATTGCATCCTTTGGTGCAAATACAATCATGTTTGGAATAGCACTCAAAAAAGCCAAATCAAAAACACCATGGTGGGTGGCACCGTCTTCGCCAACCAAGCCAGCCCTATCTAAACAAAATACAACAGGCAATTGTTGCAAAGCCACATCATGAATAACCTGATCATAAGCACGTTGTAAAAAAGTTGAATAAATATTACAATAAACAACCATTCCTTGTGTGGCCATTCCTGCTGCTAGTGTAACCGCATGTTGTTCGGCAATCCCAACATCCAAAGCCCTTGTAGGATATACTTCCATCATCAATTTTAAAGAACTGCCCGTTGGCATGGCTGGAGTAATTCCTATAATATTGGGGTTTTGATGTGCCAGCTCTAAAATAGTTTTGCCAAAAACATCTTGAAATTTGGGTGGCAAATCAACATCAGATTTTAGCATGAGTTCTCCAGTATTGGCATTAAATTTGCCAGGCGCATGATACGTAACTTGATGGGTTTCGGCTTGATGAAGTCCCTTACCTTTTGTAGTAATAAGGTGCAAAAATTTGGGCCCTTTTATTTTTTTTAAACGCTCTAATTCTTTGATAATCAATGTTATATTATGGCCGTCTATTGGGCCAGAACCATCAAAATTTAATGATTGAATTAAATTATTTACCTTTGGGTTATGCCCTTTTTTTACGGTAGAAAGATAATTTTTTAGGGCGCCAACACTAGGATCTATTCCAATGGCATTGTCGTTTAGAATAACCAACAAATTGGCTCCCGTAACCCCCGCATGATTGAGTCCTTCAAAAGCCATCCCACTTGCAATCGAAGCATCGCCAATAACGGCTATGTGGTTTTTGTGGGTGTCTCCCTTCAATTGTGAGGCCAATGCCATGCCCAATGCAGCACTTATAGATGTAGAAGAATGCCCTACTCCAAAGGCATCATAAACACTTTCGGCCCTTTTTGGAAATCCCGAAATACCTCCAAACTGTCTGTTGGTATGAAAAATATTTTGACGTTCTGTAAGTATTTTATGCCCATAAGCTTGGTGGCCAACATCCCAAATCAATAAATCATTTGGCGTGTCAAATACATAATGCAAGGCAATTGTAAGTTCTACAACTCCCAAACTAGCCCCCAAATGCCCTTCTTTACTAGCCACTATTGTTATTATAAATTGTCTTAACTCTTGTGCAAGTTGTTCCAATTGTGAGGGCAACAGTTGTCTCAAATCGGCTGGCGAATGGATTTTGGATAAAAGTTGGTTTTTCATCGGTTGTGTTGGGTATCTATTAATCATTGGGGTTACTCCACGTTAATATTATTCCAAATAGGAATAAAGGTGTTGTAACGTTTTTGGTAGTGCCCATCTTTCGATTGTGTCGATTTCATGAATTTCAAAATACAAATCTACAACCATTTTTTTAGAAACAAACCGATTGTCTAAACAATTTCAAAAGGCTACGCCGCACTATCTCATTTTAAAATCAAAAAGGATTACTTGGTATAAACACAAAAGAGTAGTTGCTAAATTTCTATATTTGCAAAAAAAATAAATACAAATCAAAATGGCAAGAGACCCACAACTAAAGGAGCGTTGGGAACGATTAGTTCAAATTTTGTCCGATCGGTTTTCGCAAGGCGAAGATTTAGATTTAGAAGCCATCATTTTTTTGATTGGCATACAAGAACTAGGAAAAATACACAAAACCTATCAAAAAGATGATAAATTAAACTTAATGCACATTGCTATATGTAGGCTATTAGAGCCATACGGTTATTATACCTTTGATTATTTTGATACCGATGGCTGGCCACATTATACCGTAAAAGAACAACTTCCTGCCTTAAAAGCTGGCGAACAATCAGTACTGATGAAAGAGGCTATTGTAGCCTATTTTTTAGAAAAAGAGTTAATTGATTGATTTTTTATCTATTTTGATTCAAAAAAATGTTCTAAAAAGGCAATATTTAAGACTAAAAAACTAATTTTGCACTTATGAATGCCTACCCAAAAAATAAGCTAAAACAATCCAAGTGATGACAGACAAAATCAAAGCCTATATAGCCGAAGCCAAAGCTTTTCAAACAGAAAACAAAGAAAAATTAGAAGCCTTCCGAATTAAATTCTTAGGAAGCAAAGGTTTGTTAAAAGAAGTATTTGCAGATTTTAAAAACGTTCCAAACGACCAAAAAAAAGAATTTGGTCAAGTAATTAATTTGCTCAAAAACATAGCCGAGGAAAAAGTGAGAACCCTACAAGAATCCTTAGAAAACAAAGAAGAAACCAAAGGGATTTATGGTGATTTGACCCGTCCAGCCGAAGCCTTAAATATTGGCTCAAGACATCCTATTTCAATTGTAAAAAATCAAATTATTGATGTTTTTGCAAACATAGGTTTCAATGTGTCCGAGGGGCCTGAAATAGAAGACGATTGGCACAATTTTACGGCACTCAACCTGCCAGAATACCACCCAGCACGAGACATGCAGGACACCTTTTTTATTCAAACCAATCCCGATATTTTATTAAGAACCCACACTTCATCTGTTCAAGTGCGGTATATGGAAAACAACACCCCTCCTATTCGTACCATTTCGCCAGGAAGGGTTTTTAGAAACGAAGCTGTTTCCTCTCGTTCGCATTGTATTTTTCATCAAGTAGAAGGTTTATATATAGACAAAGACGTTTCATTTGCCGACTTGAAACAAACCTTGCTATATTTTACAAAAGAAATGTTTGGAAAATCTAAAATTAGACTTCGCCCATCGTATTTTCCGTTTACAGAACCAAGTGCCGAGGTAGATATTTACTGGGGTTTGAAAACAGAAACAGATTATAGGATTACAAAAGGTACAGGATGGCTAGAAATTATGGGTTGTGGTATGGTAGATCCAAATGTACTTAAAAATTGCAACATCAATCCCGATGACTATAATGGTTTTGCCTTTGGAATGGGCATCGAACGTATTGCGATGTTGCTGTATCAAATTGGCGATATTAGAATGTTTTATGAAAATGATGTTCGCTTTTTAGAACAATTCAAATCAAGTTTGTAATTTTTTATTAACAAATAATTGCATTATTTCACGCTTTTTTATATTTATAATACGATAAACACCATCCATAAAACGCCTATTGTCTAATTTATTCCAGACAATAGGCGTTTTTTTTTACATCTCTTCAAAATTTGAAAATGTTTCTAAAAAATGGTGAATGACAATTGGAAACGGATAAGATTTAATAGCATCAAATGTTTTTCCTTCGTTTAATTGGCCTTCGATTTGAACTTTCCAAAACTGAAGGTGCAATTTTTGATGGGTCAATTTGTGTATTATCGGTTCGTTTTGAAGCTTTTTGAGGCTTTTAACGTTGTAATGGTCGTTTAGATATTGTAAAACAATGGTATCATCATCAAAATGAAGTGATTCTAATAAAGGAAATTCGTATAAATTTTGCCAAATATCTTTTGCTATCCGTTTTTGAACAATCGAATTGGCTTTTTCATCTTGCAAGATAAAATAATTTAAAAATCGGTTTTTGACTTTAATTTTTTTAATTTTTACAGGCAACTGTGCTACTTTCTTTTTTTGCAATGCCAAACAACTGTCGCTAAAAATACAACTGTTGCAATCAGGATTTTTTGGTACACATTGCAAGGCACCAAACTCCATTATGGCTTGGTTAAACAAGGCAGGATGCTCTTTTGGCATGAGTTCGAGTGCCAAGTTTGAAAAAACACTTTTAGTTTGTATCAATGCTATATCATTTGATATGTCAAAATAACGAGCCAGTACTCTAAAAACGTTTCCATCGACAACAGGCACACATTCGTTGTAAGAAAAAGAAGCAATAGCTGCAGCAGTATAGCTGCCAATGCCTTTGAGTTTTAATAAATCTTTGTAATTATCAGGAAAAATCCCGTTTTTTTCAAAGGCAATAGTTTGTGCTGTTTGATGCAAATTTCTGGCACGAGAATAATAACCCAATCCTTGCCAAAGTTTTAAAACCTGTTCTTCTGAAGCATTTGCTAGATGAAAAATAGTTGGGAAATGGTTCATAAAAGCCTCATAATAAGGCAATCCCTGAGCAACACGAGTTTGTTGAAGCATAATTTCGGAGAGCCAAATGGGATATGGGTTTGTGGTATTTCGCCAAGGTAAATCTCGTTTTTGAAGGTGGTACCATTGGATAAGTTTGCTAGAAAATGACATAAAATTCAATTAGTTAGCAAAAGTATGTATTTATGTTGTTAAATTTTAGTCAATTAGCTTGAATAATTGTTTTTTTAATTCCTATATTTGCAAACTCAAAAAAAGTATATCATTATAAATACGAAAGAAAATGACGAAAGCAGATATCGTAACAAAAATTTCAGAAAAATTAGGTCTTGAAAAAAAAGACGTTCAGGCAGCCGTTGAAACCTTTATGGAAGAAATCAAAAGCTCATTAGAAACAGGAGATAATGTATATCTTAGAGGTTTTGGAAGTTTTATCGTAAAAACAAGAGCCGAAAAAACAGGAAGAAATATTTCTAAAAATACAACTATAAAAATACCAGCACACAATATACCTTCATTTAAACCAGCAAAAGTATTTGTAGAAGGTGTAAAAACAAACAATTTAGCAAAATAATTATTAACCATAAAATCGAAAAGACATGCCAAGTGGTAAAAAAAGAAAGAGACATAAGGTAGCAACACACAAACGCAAAAAAAGAGCGAGAGCTAACCGTCATAAAAAGAAAAAGTAGTCTAACTACTTTTTCTTTTTTTTAAGTTCATTGAAAAGGAAGTTATTGTTTCAATACATTTTAAAGTAAAAGCTCTAAGCTCTAATAATACTATGTTTGACAATGCTTCACCGGGTACAATACCTGTAAAATTATTGTTTAATCCATCCTTACAAAATAAGTTGGTAGTTAAGGGTTGATGATTCATAGCCAGACTAAAATCAGCAACCAATGACCGACAATCAAATGTTCGGATAAAAATGTACAGCGTGAATAAAGAATTAATCATTAGATCTAGTCCTGAAGCCGTAGATTTTGCCTTATTAAAAGATGGAAAACTAATTGAATTACATAAAGAACAAGAAACCAGCAATTTTCAAGTTGGCGATATTTTTATTGCTAAAATCAGAAAACCTGTTGCAGGACTCAATGCTGCTTTTGTAAACGTAGGCTACGAAAAAGATGCCTTTTTACATTATCATGACCTTGGTCCTAATCTTGCTTCGCAATTGAAATTCATAAAACTTGTAAGCACAGGTAAAATAAAAGATTTCTCCCTAAAAAGCTTTCAGTTTGAGAAAGAAATAGATAAAAATGGTATGATTACAGATATTATCAATGCCAATCAATCTATATTAGTACAAGTGGTTAAAGAACCTATTTCGACCAAAGGACCCAGAATTAGTTCTGAATTGTCCTTGGCAGGCCGATATGTGGTGTTAGTACCTTTTTCGGACAGGGTTTCGGTTTCTCAAAAAATTGAAGCTAAATCTGAAAAAGACCGACTAAAAAAACTTGTACAATCTATCAAACCAAAAGGATTTGGTGTTATTGTTAGAACAGTAGCCGAAGGCAAAAATACAGCCGAATTAGAAAAAGATTTGCAGAACCTGCTAAGCAGATGGACTGCAATGTGTAAAAAATTACCAACTGCTCATCATCCTTCAAAAGTATTAGGCGAACTCAACAGAGCTTCCTCGATACTACGAGATGTATTCAATGATTCTTTCAGTGGCATACATATAGATGACGAAGAGTTGTATCAACAAACGAAGGAATACGTTCAAAAAATAGCGCCTTCAAAACAATCAATGGTAAAGTTTTATCAATCTAAAGATACTCCTATTTTTGAGAAATTTAATATCGAAAGACAAATCAAAACATCTTTTGGCAAAACAGTATCGATGAGCAAAGGTGCTTATCTGATTATTGAACACACTGAAGCACTGCATGTTATAGACGTTAATAGCGGCAACCGTTCTAACAAAGCTTCTAATCAGGAAGATACTGCAATGGAAGTAAACATGATAGCGGCAGCCGAAATTGCCAGACAACTCCGACTGCGTGATATGGGTGGCATTATTGTGATCGATTTTATTGATATGACCGATGTTGAAAATAGAAAAGTATTGTTCGACTTCCTAAGGGAAGAAATGAGCGATGATAAAGCCAAACACAAAATCTTACCGCCTAGCAAATTTGGCCTTGTTCAAATTACCAGACAGCGTGTAAGACCTGAAGTAAACATTAAAACACGGGAAGAAGACCCTAATAACGAAAATGCCGAAATTGAAGCCCCTATCGTTATTATCGACAAAATAACTTCCGATTTAGAGAATTATTTAAAAAGTTACAATAATGTTGTGCTCAATACACACCCTTTTGTAGCTGCTTACCTTGCAAAAGGTTTTCCATCTATACGCTTAAAATGGTTTTTTGAGCATAAAAAATGGGTAAAAATCATTCCACGTGACGCTTACACGTATCTTGAATATCATTTTTTCGACAAAAACGGAAATGAAATTAAAGAGTAAAAAATTAATAAAAAACCGCTTCTTGCTAAGGAGCGGTTTTTTTATGTTTATACCAAATATGTGTATTGGTATTAATCGTTATCGCTGGCATACCATTCTGCAAATGATGTATCCGTTTCTTGCAATTTTAATGAATGTAACTTGATGTTTTCAGGCAATCTGTTTTTTATTTTTTCGGAAAAATTAACCACCATATTTTCGCTAGTTGGCTGATAATCAACCAATATAACATGATGCCCTCTGGCTATCAATTCTGTGGCCAGCTCTATATGTGGCGTTGTTTTATTAAACACCGTAGCATGATCAAACAAATCGACAACTTCTTCTTTTACTATTTTTTTTAAATCTGTAAAATCTATAACCATTCCATACTTAGTGTTAGCTCTATCGGTTATCGGACTTCCTATTACGGTTACTGACAACTTATAACTATGTCCGTGAACATTTTTGCATTTGCCATCATAGCCATAAAGGGCGTGCCCTGTTTCAAAACTAAATTGTTTGGTAATTCTAATTTTACTCATTTTAAAAGGATTTGAGTTGCAAATTTACATCATTTTTTGAAAATAATTTTCATTTCACTTTATTAAAAAATGTTGTGTTTTTAAATTAAAATAATATTAATTGATCAAAATAATAATGGCAAAATAGCATTTATCTTTTCAAACGAATGAAAATTTTCATGTTCAATGGTATGGTCAATTCTTTCGTGTGCCCAAGTGGTATGAAAAGGAATATGCACACCATGACCGCCAATGTTTAGTACCGGCAACACATCTGATTTTAACGAATTTCCAATCATTAAAAAGTCTGAAGGTCCAACGTCTAATCGTTTGATTAAATCCGAATAATCTATTTCTTGCTTGTCAGACATGACTTCGATATGATGAAAATAGTGCCCTAATCCAGAATTATGTAATTTTCGTCTTTGGTCTAATAAATCGCCTTTGGTAGCAACTACTAATTTGTATTTCCCTTTTAAGGCTTCCAAAGTTTCTTCGACACCATCTAGTAAAACAATCGGTTTTTCAAGTAATTCTTTCCCAAATTGAATGATTTTTTCAATCACCTCAACAGTAATGGTGTTGTTTGAAATGGCCATTGCGGCTTCTATCATCGAAAGAATGTAGCCTTTTATACCATAACCATATAGTTTCAAATTAGCGATTTCAATTTTGAATAATTCTTGCGAAATACCCTGATGTGAAAGGTAATCCTGCATTAATTCGCAAAATTTCGTTTCGGTTTCATCAAAATACGTTTCGTTTACCCAAAGGGTGTCGTCGGCATCAAAAGCTATTATTTTTGGTTTCATATTGATTTAATTAATCGTCTCGCCATTCCCAACACCTTCAGCATCGGGATTTACAAAAACTAATTTTCTTTCAGCATTATTGGTCATCAAAATCATGCCTTGACTTTCTACTCCACGAAGGTTTCTGGGTGCCAAATTCACTAAAACAGTCACTTTTTTGCCAATTATATCTTCCGGTGCAAAACTTTCGGCAATTCCCGAAACAATCGTACGAACGTCAATTCCAGTATCTACTTTTAAGATTAAAAGTTTGTTGGCTTTTGGCATTTTCTCGGCTTCCAAAATCGTTCCTACACGCAAATCCATTTTGGCAAAATCTTCAAACTGAATCGCTTCTTTTTGTGGTTCGGCTTTTTTGTTTTCGGCTAGGTTGGCTGATTTTGTTGCTTCCAATTTATTGATTTGTTTTTGGATTTCTTCGTCTTCTATTTTAGCAAAAAGCAATTCCGCTTCGCCAATTTGGTGCCCTGCAGGAAGTAAGTCGCTATGCTCCGCAATGGTATTCCAATTCAAGGCTTGCTCTATTTTTAAAATATGGCTTAATTTTTTTGCAGTAAAAGGCAGAAATGGTTCGCAAAGTGTACTTAAAGCTGCTGCAATTTGTAAGGCTACATACATTTGGGTTTGTACACGCTCTGGATTGTCTTTGATGACTTTCCAAGGTTCTTCGTCGGCCAAATATTTATTTCCCAAACGAGCGGCATTCATCATTTCGCCCAAAGCTTCTCTAAAACGGTAACGCTCAATTGAACTCGAAATCACCGCTGGATAGGCTTTTAATTCGTTTAAAACTTCCTCGTCATAATCCGTAAAGTTGGGCATTCCCCCTTCGGTGGTTAGGGGGCTTGGAGCAGGTACAATTCCGTTGTAGTATTTGTTAGTCAGAACTACCACACGATTGATAAAGTTACCAAAAATTGCCACCAATTCGTTGTTATTTCTAGCTTGGAAATCTTTCCAAGTAAAGTCATTGTCTTTCGTTTCGGGTGCATTCGATGTCAAAGCATAACGCAATACGTCTTGCTGATTTGGAAATTCTTCCAAATATTCGTGCAACCAAACCGCCCAGTTTTTAGATGTCGATAATTTGTTGCCTTCCAAGTTCAAGAACTCATTCGCAGGCACGTTATCAGGCAAAATATAACTCCCTTCGGCCTTCAACATCGCTGGGAAAATGATGCAGTGAAACACAATATTGTCTTTTCCAATAAAGTGAACTAATTTGGTATTTTGGTCTTTCCAATAGGGTTCCCAATTTTTTCCTTCACGTGCTGCCCATTCTTTTGAAGAAGAGATGTAGCCAATAGGGGCATCAAACCACACATATAATTTTTTTCCTTCGGCACCTGCAACGGGTACGTCAATTCCCCAATCCAAATCACGGGTTACCGCACGAGGTTCTAATCCGCCATCAATCCAGGATTTTACTTGACCATACACATTGGGTTTCCAGTCGTTTTTATGTCCAACGAGAATCCATTCTTTCAAAAAATCTTCGTAACGATCCAAAGGTAAAAACCAGTGTTTAGTTGATTTCAAAACAGGCGTTTCTCCTGTAATAGTCGATTTCGGATTGATTAAATCGGTAGCGTTCAAGGTAGAACCACATTTTTCGCATTGGTCGCCATAAGCTTCTTCATTGCCACATTTTGGACAAGTTCCAGTTACAAATCGGTCTGCCAAAAATTGATCCGCTTTAGCATCATACAACTGCTCAGTTACTTCTTCAATAAAATCGCCTTTGTCATACAAGGTTTTGAAGAATTCCGAAGCCGTTTCGTGATGAATTTTAGCCGAAGTTCTGGAATAATTATCAAAAGAAATTCCAAAATCAATAAACGATTTTCGGATAATGCCATCGTATTTATCAATTACTTCTTGAGGTGTAATGCCTTCTTTTTTGGCTTTCATCGAAATGGCAACACCGTGTTCGTCGCTTCCGCAAACAAACAAAACGTCTCTTCCTTGCAACCGTAAATAGCGAGAATAAATGTCCGAAGGCACGTAAACCCCCGCTAAATGGCCAATGTGGATTGGGCCGTTTGTATATGGCAAGGCTGCTGTAATGGTATATCTTGTAGCTTCGCTATTTGTAACGTTGCTTTCATTTGTATTTTCTATCATGATTTTTCTATAATAAATGCAAAAATAAAGTTTTGATTTTTAAATAGTAACTAGTTATCCTTTTTTTTATAGAACATTTTTTATTTAGGCCAAATAATACCAAATATACATATAAAATAGTCCAATCTACTTGTTCTTTTTTGCTAAAATTATTAAAAAAAATAGTTCCGTAGCCCAGCTATGCAA
>NZ_MUGT01000014.1:78488-95653 GCF_002217205.1 Flavobacterium branchiophilum NBRC 15030 = ATCC 35035
AAATATATTTGGTATAAAACAGCCCATACAATTAATTTTTTTTTGGCGTTCCCACAAGGGTCGGGCAATCCGTTGCAAACAACGTTCATTGAACTCCAAAAGAAATATCACATTGTGAAATAATTTTTTTTGATAATCACATTCAGAAACTATATTCGTGCAAAATAACACACCCTTTTGGGGGGCTGGGGGCTTCTAAATGGATTTCTACCGCTATCCCTAACGCAAAACGGGTTTAATAATAAAATTTGACTATTATTTAAAATATTTTTTATTAATATAAAATTTCATTTATATTAAATAAGTAATTAATTAGGAACTTATAAAATATTTTTTATTAATATTTTTCAAAATTTAAAACTTTGACAAAGATTATTGAGACAAATTAATACTTAATTAAACAGCATTGTAATATTAATTCAATAATAAATTTATAACATACCCATCTATTATATGCTATTTTTTAATTACAAGCTATTTTATTTACCCTATTTTGGTGTCGCCCGCCTTCAAATGAAGTTTGTAAAAAAGTGTTTACTATTTCTAAAACTTGCTCAATAGCTGTAAATCGAGCAGGAATACTCAACACATTAGCATCGTTGTGCTGGCGTGCTAGGGCCGCTATTTCTTTTGTCCAACATAGGGCTGCTCTCACTTCTTGGTGCTTATTTGCCGTCATGGCTATTCCATTGCCCGATCCGCAAATAACAATGCCAAAATCGGCTTTTTTTTGGGCTATATCCATGGCTACAGGATGTGCAAAATCTGGATAATCCACACTGTCTGCGCTGTCTGTTCCATAGTTGGTTATTTGGTGTCCTTGTGCTATTAGCATGGCTACAATGGCATTTTTATATGCTGGCCCTGCGTGGTCGTTTCCAATAGAAATATTCATCGTTGTTTGTTTATATTTTTTTGATTGGCAAATTTAAGCATTTTTTAAAATAAGTATTACTTAATATTTAAGCTATTTTATAAAGCTCGAAATTTTAATTTTTACCTTATTTGAAATTATCAATATTTATATCAAACTATCTTATATTTTTATTATATTTGAAAATGAAACCCTTTTGGTATAAAATATAATGTATTGATTATCAGTTAAATAACATGTTTATCAACAGTATTTATCATTGTTGATAAATTTTGTAATTACTTGGTTATCAATATAGCTGTTTTGAACAATGTTTGTTAATAACTTCAAATAAAATTAAAGAACTTTTTTTTGGTTTTTTATAAAATTAATGTAATCAAAAATTGAAATTTAATATCCAAATTTAGTTTTGTTATTTTTTTATTTTTTTATCAACAGTTTATTCCTATTTTTAAATAAAAAACTTATTTACATTTTAAATCCTTTTTTAGTTATCAACATAAGTGAATAATTGAATGTAATGTATTGTTTTTAAAATAATTATAAATAATAACATTGTTAATAACATCTTGATAAACTAAGTGTTTCGTAAATTCAAAACTTTTGATATAAAAGTTATACTAACAATTAACAAACCATAATAAGCACCATTTTTTATTTTAAAATTTAAAAAATCTTTTTTATTATTTAATTAATGTTGAAAACCTTTTACGTTAAAAAAATTTAAAATTTTGATTAGAATGTATTTCATAAATATTAAAACAATTATCTTTACTGAAATTTTAAGACATCGAATAGTCTTTTAAAAAAAATAATGAAGTAATTGTACCAATGACAAGAAAGAAAAAAAAGATAGGCAATAAAGACAGCCATTTTGCTGATAAAATATTAAAAATTTTAGCAAAAGAAGCTAATAAAACTTTTGATTACAAACAGTTGGCCCTCAAACTCAAATTAGATGATACGCAAGGTAGGAATCAAATTATAAAAGATTTGAAAATATTAGCTTCGCAAAAAATAATTATAGAATCTGAACCTGGTAAATATTTGATTAAAGCTGAAAGCGAAGATTATTATGAAGGTGTTATTGACATGACAGGTAGAAAAACCGCTTATTTTGTTTGTCCTGATTTAGATGATGATGTTTTTATTCAAAATAATAATTTGAATCATGCTTTAGACAAAGATACGGTAAAAGTATATGTTTATAACCGTAGAAAAGGCAAAAAACCCGAAGGCGAAGTAGTTGAAGTGATAGAAAGACACAAATCGGAGTTTGTAGGAGTGATTGAAATTCAAAAAAATTTTGCTTTTGTTACCACTGCCAACCCTAAAATGTACACTGATATTTTTATTCCAAAGGATAAAATTGGCGATGCTACTCACGGCGATGTTGTTTTAGTGCATATTGAAGATTGGCCAAAACGAGCCGATAGCCCTTTTGGTGCGGTTATTAAAGTACTTGGTAAACCTGGCGAACACAATACAGAAATTCATGCCATTTTAGCGGAATATGGTTTGCCTTCTGAATTTGATTTGGATGTAACACTATTTGCACAAAAAATAGATACTTCTATACAAGAATCTGAAATTGCTAATAGAAGAGATATGCGAGATACGCTTACTTTTACTATTGATCCAAAAGATGCCAAAGATTTTGACGATGCCTTGTCTTATAAGGTTTTAGAAAATGGTAATTTTGAAATTGGTATTCATATTGCAGATGTTTCTTATTATTTGAAAGAAAATACGATACTTGACGACGAAGCTTATCAACGAGCCACATCTGTTTATTTGGTGGATAGGGTAGTACCCATGTTGCCCGAAGTTTTAAGTAATTTTGCTTGTTCTCTTCGACCAAATGAAGAAAAATATACTTTTTCTGCTGTGTTTGAAATCAATTCACAAGCACAAGTGGTTTCAGAATGGTTTGGGAGAACTGTTATTTATTCTAATCAACGATTTGCTTATGAAGAAGCACAGTATTTAATTGAAAATCAATCAGATACTATAATACCTTCTGCTATTTCTATAACAGGAACGGCTTATGAAGTAGCACAACCCGTTATAGATGCTGTTTTGAAATTGGATACTTTGGCCAAAATTTTACGAAAAAAACGCATGGCTGATGGTGCTATTTCTTTTGATAAAGTCGAAGTTAAATTCCATTTGTCAGATGACGGCAATCCTGATGGGGTTTATTTTAAAATTTCTAAAGATGCCAACCATTTGATAGAAGAATTTATGCTTTTGGCCAATAGAAAAGTTGCTGAATTTATTGGAAAACAAAAGAAAACTTTTATTTATCGTATTCATGATGAACCCAATGAAGACAAACTTTTTGCTATGCAAGATTTAATTTCTAAATTTGGTTATAAAGTCAATTTCAAAAAAGGCGATGTTTCAAAAGCTTTAAATCAATTGATGCAAGACGTTCACGGTACAAAAGAACAAAATTTGATAGATACTTTAGCCATTCGTTCTATGAGCAAGGCCAAATATACTACTCAAAATATTGGTCATTATGGGTTAGCATTTGATTATTACAGTCATTTTACATCGCCTATAAGACGTTATCCCGATGTTATGGTACATAGATTGCTTCAATTCTATTTGGACGGCGGAAAATCTGTTGATGAGGACGAATATGAAACCAAGTGTTTGCATTGTTCTAATATGGAAAGTCTAGCTACTAATGCCGAAAGAGATAGCATCAAATATATGCAAGTCAAATATATGCAAGATCATAAAGACCAAGAATTTTTGGGCGTTATTTCAGGAGTTACAGAATTTGGAATTTATGTAGAAATTGTCGAAAATAAATGCGAAGGTATGGTTAGAACTCGAGACATCAAAGAGGATTATTATACTTTTGATGAAAAACAATATGCCCTTGTTGGTGCTTCTACAAAAGCTTTATTACAATTAGGCGATCAAATTTTTGTTAAAGTTAAAAATGCAGATTTAATTAAAAAACAATTGGATTTTACGTTTATCAAACGTTTTGAATAAAAAACATTATTTTATTGAATTATGAAAAAAATATTTATTTTATTGCTATTATCACAATCTTTATCAAGTCAGATAACCAAAAACATGGGCGATTTTAATCAATTGAAGGTTTTTGATCAATTGAATGTACAACTTATTCCATCTGATGAAAATGTTATTGAAATTCAAGGCGATAGGGCAGAGGAGGTACAATTGGTAAACAACAATGGCGAACTTAAATTGCGAATGGGTTTCAAAAAGTTGTTAAAAGGCGAGGACATCACTATTAAATTGTATTTTAAAAATCTACAATACATTGATGCTTCAGAAGGTTCTTATATCATTTGTGATGAACCTATAAAACAAACTATGTTGGATTTGAATACCAAAGAAGGTGGTGAAATAATTATGATTTTAGATGTGGAACGAGCCAAAGTTAGAGCTGTTTCAGGAGGCAAAATATCTATTTCTGGTACAACTAGTGTATTAGATGCTACTATTGGAACAGGTGGTATTTTAGATGCTCAAAAGTTTGAAACTACTCAAACCGCAGTATCTATTACTACAGGTGGCGAAGCAGCTGTTTTTGCAACAGATGTTGTAGATGCAAAGGTGAGGGCAGGAGGTACTATTACTATTTTTGGTAATCCTAAACAAGTCAATCAGAAAACGATTCTTGGCGGCAAAATTATTCAATCAAATCGATAATTTTGAGTAATTTATATTAATTCTATTATATTTGTCAGTATAAATTTTTTTTCATGATTCAAGATATTTTACTTGGTATTCCTTTAGGGTTTTTATTGGCTTTTATGATAGGCCCTGTTTTTTTTATTGTTTTAGAAACATCTGCTCTAAAGGGATTTCGTGCTGCCATGATTTTTGATTTAGGTGTAGTTTCTGCAGATATTTTTTTTATTGCTATAGCTTATTTTAGTAGTTATAGGTTAATAAATAATATCAAGGACGAACCAGCACTCTATATTTTTGGTGGTTTAATTATGATTACTTATGGCATCATTTCTTATTTAAAATTAAAAAAAGCCGATCCAGAAGAAGTTGTTGATACGGAACTTATCAAAAAAAATTATCTTAATTTATTTATTAAAGGATTTATTCTCAATTTTATAAATGTGGGGGTGCTTGGCTTTTGGTTATTGGTTTTTATTACATTTGGTCCACAATTAGAACTCAAATCTTCTCGATTGTTTTTGTTTTTTAGTTCAGTTATTATAAGTTATTTATTGGTAGATGTACTAAAAATAGTTTTAGCAAAAAAGTTAAAAAACAAAATGACTGTAAAAAATGTATTATTAATCAAAAAAATTACTAGTTTTATATTAATTATTTTTGGCATTACAATCATGCTACAAGGCTGGTTTCCAAGTGATCAGAAATTAGTTAAAAATGCTTTAGAAAAAATTGAACCAAAGTAGATAATTTTATTTTTTTAATTCAAAATAATTAGTACATTTGCAGTCTATTATTCAAGGCGTCGTGGCCGAGCGGCTAGGCTGGGCTCTGCAAAAGCTCCTACTCCGGTTCGAATCCGGACGATGCCTCTAAAAACCTCTCTTTTTGGGAGGTTTTTTTTATTCTCTATATTCTTCCATTACAATGGTTACAGCTGCCACATCGCCACCAATAGGTGGATTCAATTTGGATACTGCTACTTTTACTCTTGATACAGCTGCCGATTCCTTAAAAATTCTCTTAATAATTCTATGTGCCACATGTTCTAATAATGCTGCTCTAATTGCCATTTCTTCTACTACAATTTTGTTTAATAATACATAATCAACTGTATCAGACAATAAATCACTTTCTGCAGAAATACGTAAATCTGTTTTTATTTCTAAATCTATTTTATAATTTGATCCTATTTTTGATTCTTCAATTAAACATCCATGATAGGAAAAAGTTCTTATATTTTCTAATTTTATTATACCCATTTTTTATTTTTATTTACTTTGTTTTTATTGTGGATAATCTCACGTGATGACATAAATACTTTATATTTTATCTTTTTTATTTATCGAAAAATAAATAAAATATAAAATTTTCAAAGCTACAATTTTTCATAATCTTCTAATTTTTTTTAAAAATCGTTTTTTCACTAATTCTTGTTCTCTTAAATGTCCTTCCTATTTGCTTTTTTTTATTTAAGATAATTCTTGTATATTATATAATAATGCTTCAAATAGTCATTAATTTCATGTGGAATTATTTCCTGTTTATAACTTATTAATCATTGATAATATGTTGTCTTTACAAATTTACAAATATTTTCATTATCATTCTGTTATCCTCTTTACTTCTATCCTTTTTTTTTATCTTTGCTAAAATAATTATTTTTTATGTCAGTAGAACCAAAATCTCTTCATTTTATAGAACAAATTATCGAGGACAACCTTCAAAATGGTTTTTCTCAAAATCAGTTACGTTTTAGATTTCCACCAGAACCTAATGGTTATCTTCATATTGGACATGCTAAATCAATTTGTTTGAACTTCGGTTTAGGCATCAAATACCAGGCTCCAGTCAATTTACGTTTTGATGATACCAACCCAGCAAAAGAAGAACAAGAATATGTAGATGCCATCAAAAAAGATTTGCAATGGCTTGGTTTTCAATGGGATAAAGAGTGTTATGCTTCTGATTATTTCCAACAATTATATGATTGGGCTGTTATATTAATTCAAAAAGGTAAAGCTTATATCGATTCTCAATCTGCTGAAGTGATTGCCTCTCAAAAAGGAACTCCAACACAACCTGGCACCGATAGTCCTTTCCGTAATCGTTCTGTCGAAGACAATTTGACTTTATTTGAAGCCATGAAAAGAGGAGATTTCCCCGAAGGCAGTCATGTTTTACGTGCAAAAATTGATATGTCATCTTCCAATATGCTCATGCGTGATCCTTTGATGTACAGAATTTTACACAGACACCATCACCGAACAGCAGATGAATGGAAAATTTATCCTATGTACGATTTTGCTCATGGTCAATCTGATTATATAGAGCAAATATCTCATTCTATTTGTACTTTAGAGTTTGTTATGCACAGGGAGTTGTATAATTGGTTTTTAGATCAAATTTATGACAATACTTTAGTGCATCCTAATCAGTATGAGTTTGCACGTTTGAATTTGAACTATACTGTAATGAGTAAACGTAAATTATTACAATTAGTTCAAGATCAAATTGTTACAGGTTGGGACGATCCACGTATGCCTACTATTTCTGGTTTGCGTCGTCGTGGTTATACTGCAGCTGCTATTCGTAATTTTTGTGATAAAATTGGTGTTGCAAAACGTGAAAATATTATCGATATTTCCTTATTGGATTTTTGTTTACGTGAGGATTTGAATAAAACAGCACCTCGTGTGATGGCTGTTTTAGATCCTATAAAAGTCATTATTACTAATTATCCAGATGACCATGTGGAATGGCTTGAGGCCGAAAATAACCCTGAAGATGTTACTGCTGGTTTCAGAACTTTACCTTTTTCTAAAGAAATTTTTATTGAAAGGGAAGATTTTTTAGAAGTTGCTCCACCTAAATTTTTCAGATTAAGTTTAACTACCGAAGTACGTTTGAAAAATGCTTATATTATTAAAGCTCAATCTGTTAGTAAAGATGAACATGGTAAAATTACTACTATTTTTGCTACTTATGACAATGATTCTTTAAGTGGTAGCGGTTCTGAAGCTAGTAAACGAAAAGTAGCTGGAACTTTGCATTGGGTTTCTGTTGCTCACGCTATAGAGTCAGAAGTTCGTTTATATGACCGTTTATTTTTAGACGAAGCTCCTGATAGTCATAAAGAAAAAAATTTCTTTTCGTTTATTAATCAAAAATCTTTACAAATAGTTACTGCTTATGTTGAACCTAGTTTACAAAATGTAGAAGCGGGACAACATTTTCAATTTCAACGTTTAGGGTATTTTGTTGTAGATACTGATGTAACTACCTCTAAATTAGTATTTAACAAAACTGTTGGGCTCAAAGATTCCTGGGAAGAAAAAGGTAAATTGGATGCAAATTTATTGATGAATACTCAAAAAGAAATTAATAAGTATGTTAAAGAACAAAATCATATTAATGCACAAATTTTTTTAGATATTATCATTAAAAATATTCAAAGTATTGAGAATTTTTCTCTTTTACATCAAAATATTATCAAAAATATAAAAAATGATAACAATGCTTTATTATTTTCAAATTTAATATTTTTACATTCTAATGTACTTACTATTTCTGATATTGAAAATGATCAAATTGATAAATTAATTTCGATGTCTTTAAAATCTAATGTATATGTTGTTCGTTTGTATGCTTTAAAAGTTTTATCAAAATTTGCATTAATTTTCAAATATCAAAATGAAATTAATCAATTGGCCTCTATCGAAAAAAATGATATTGTTTTGAATTTTATTCATGATATAAAAATTTAATTATCTTTATTATTATTATAAATAATAATGATAATTAATATTTACTATTTTTTTTGTAATTTTTATAAATTTTATTTATATAAAACAACACTATTATTTTAATTTTAATCTATTTATTTTTGTTAGTGTTATATTTTATTGTTTTTTATAAATTAGTGGCTTAAATTAACTATAATGAAAAGAGACTCTTTTGAGTCTCTTTTTTTTTAAGTAAATATTCATTTTTTTTTATTTATTATTTTTTATTATATAGTTTTAATATTTTATCAATAATTTCTATAATAAATATTATTTATTGTAATTTAGTAATATATCAGTATAATTTATAAATATTCAAGCATTTTAATTACTTTTAAAGCCTTTTTAATTTTTAATTGAAATAGTTTACCTTTTAATTTTTTAAATGTCTTAAATGCAACTTATTGTATTTTCATTTTCTAAATTTAATAATTTTCTTAATATATTTAAATTTTTAAAGTATTTATTGCTAATTCAATTCTTCGGATTGTTTCCTCTTTTCCAATTATAGCTGCAATATCAAAAAGATGTATTCCTTTCAAATCTCCAACCAAACACAAGCGAAATGGTTGCATAATTTTTCCTATTCCGATTTCATTGCTTGTCATCCAGTTTTTTATTTTAGTTTCTATTACTTCCGATTCAAAAATTTCAATTTTATTTAATTCATTTATCAAATCCACCATCAATTTTGATGTATCAGCTTTCCAATTTTTCAATGCCTTTTCTTGGTAATGTTTTGGAGCTTCAAAAAAATAATCTGTCAAAGCTTCAAAATCATTTACAAAATAAGCGCGCTCTTTAGTTAATGAAATTATTTTTATTAATTTTTCATTTTCAATACTGATATTTTTTGATGCTAGGGTAGGGGCAAACCATTTTGCTAAATCTTCCTCTTTTTGTTTTTGAAGGTATTGATGATTGAACCATTTGTTTTTTTCTGGATCAAATTTGGCTCCCGATTTATGAATTCTTTTCAAATCAAAATTAGCAGCTAATTCCTCCAATGTAAAAAGCTCCTTTTCTGTACCATCATTCCAACCTAGTAATGCCAAAAAGTTGATTACTGCTTCAGGAAAATATCCGTTTTCTTTATAACCACTCGAAATTCCTTCTGCTGTTTTCCATTCTAACGGAAATACTGGAAACCCCATTTTATCTCCATCTCTTTTGGATAATTTTCCATTTCCAATAGGTTTTAAAATTAATGGTAAATGTGCAAATTGTGGTGCATCCCATCCAAAAGCTTCATATAACATAACGTGTAACGGCATCGATGGTAACCATTCTTCTCCTCTTATCACGTGAGTTGTTTCCATTAAATGATCGTCAACTATATTTGCCAAATGGTACGTAGGCATTCCATCACTTTTGTATAATACTTTATCATCCAATAAGTTAGTATCAAATTTTACTGATCCTCTAATCATATCTTCTAATACTAATACTTTATTTGAAGGTGTTTTAAAACGTATTACATAAGGCGTTCCTTTTTCAATTCTCAATTGAACCGTTTCTTTTGATAATTGTAACGAGTTATCTAATTGTGCTCTATTTTCTTGATTATATATAAAAGTTTTGCCAGCTGTTTCATATTCCTTTCTGTACTTTTCTAAATCTTCAGTAGTGTCAAATGCGTAATAGGCAGCACCATTATCTATTAAAATTTGAATATATTTTTCATAAATTGCCTTTCTTTCTGATTGTCTGTAAGGTCCAAATTTTTCATTTTTACCTATTGTTTCATCAGGTGCAATGCCTAACCATTCCAATGCTTCAAAAATATATTGTTCTGCTCCAGCTACAAATCTGTTTTGGTCTGTATCTTCTATTCTTATATAAAAGATACCATTATTTTTTTTAGCAAATAAATAATTAAATAAGGCAGTTCTTACGCCTCCAATATGCAAAGGTCCTGTCGGACTTGGTGCAAATCGCACTCGTACTTGTTTTGACATTTCTTTTTTTTTTCTTTGCAAATATACAATTCCTTTTCATTGTTAATATTTTAAATAATATTATTATTTTTACTTTATAATTATTACTTTTATCGGTTATTATAAACATGTTATTTTGGAAAATAATGTTCAATTAATTTTCGATAAATTAGAACTTTTTATTAAAAAATTCTATACTAATGAATTGCTACGAGGCAGTATTTTTTTCGTAGGAATAGGACTTTTATATTTTTTATTTACATTGATAATCGAATCTTTTTTTTGGTTATCCCCTTTTTTTCGTGCTATTTTATTTTGGTTATTCCTTTTTGTCGAACTTTTATTGTTACTTCGCTTCCTATTTTTCCCTTTATTTAAGCTATTCAAACTTCAAAAAGGTATTGATTATATTGCTGCTTCTTCCATTATTGGAACTCATTTTACTGATGTCGATGATAAATTATTGAATTTTTTACAACTCTCTCAAGATACTACACAATCTGATTTATTGTTAGCTGCAATACATCAACGTGCCCTTTCACTTAAACCTTTTAATTTTTCTAATGCTATTCACTTTTCTAAAAATAAAAAGTTCATTCCTTTAGTTTTATTACCTATTTTACTTTTTATTTTCTTTTATATTAGTGGTCATGGTGTTTTATTAACACAAAGTTTCAATAGGGTAGTGCATTTCAATACCCCTTTTTCGCCACCAGCACCTTATCAATTTATTATTCAAAATGCTTCTTTACAAACCCAACAGCACGAGAATTTTACTTTAAAAGTTAAAACTTTAGGATCTGTTATACCAGATAATATTAGTATTTTAATTGAAAATGAAACCTATTTTTTAGAAAAATCGAATCAAAATGAATTTTATTTTACATTTGATAATCCTTCTAAATCTCTTTCATTTCAATTGAGTTCTAATCAAGTTCTTTCTCCTCTTTATCATTTAGAAGTATTAACGGTACCTACTATTTCTAATTTTAATATGTTTGTACAGTTTCCTGCTTATTTGAATAAGAAACCGCAATCAATATCTGGTACAGGTAATGCCATCATTCCTGAAGGGGCAACAATTACTTGGTCTTTACAAACAATAGCTACTCAACACATTACTTGGTTTGATGGTGTATATAATAGCCCTTTTTTACATGAAAATAATTCTTTTAAATTAAGTAAAATTATTACTCAAAATACAGATTATCAGATATTCACATCAAATAATAAACTTAAAAATTTTGAAAAATTAAGTTATCAAATTGCAGTAATAAAAGACCAATTTCCAACAATGAATGTCTCACAAGTACCTGATTCATTACATATTAATAAACCTTATGTAGTTGGTCAAATTGCAGATGATTATGGTTTATCAAAACTACAAATTGTATATTATCCCATTGGTCAAAATCAAAAGGCTACACGTGGAACAATAGCCATACAAAACAAGCTTGTTGATCAATTTGTATTTGCTTTTCCAAGTAATCTTCCTGTTCAAGCTGGTATTACGTATGAATATTATTTTGAAGTTTTTGACAATGATGCACCACATCATTTCAAATCTACAAAGTCTGATGTTTTTTCAAATACTATTCATACTGCATCTGAATTGAAAGTCCAACAATTACAACAACAAAACAATACTATTAACAGTCTTTCAAAATCTTTACTTTCACAAAACAAACAACTTTCTGAACTAGATAAAATTCAAAAATTGAATAAAGAAAAGGATATTCTTGATTTTAAAGACAAACAAAAGATTGATAATTTTATAAAAAATCAACTCAAACAAGATGAAATGATGCGTGAGTTTACTGAAAAATTGAAATCTAATTTACAACAAAATCAGGATGCTAAACAAGATAAAATTAAAGATGAATTATTGAAACGCTTGGATAACTCCCAAAAAGACGTTGATAAAAACAAACAACTTTTAGAGGAATTAAAACAACTTAATAATAAATTAGAGCAAGAGGATTTACTTCAAAAATTAGATCAATTTAAACAGAATTCAAAAAACCAAACAAAAACTTTAGAGCAATTGGTAGCTTTAACCAAAAAGTTTTATGTAGAAAAAAAGGCAGAACAAATAGCGGATCAATTGAACGATTTATCTAATAAACAAGATAAATTAGCACAAGATGATAAACAAAATGCTGCTGATAAACAAGAGGCTATCAATAAAGATTTTGATAAAATTAAAAACGAATTAGATCAATTAGATAAGGAAAACCAACAATTAAAATCGCCACTTGATCTTCCAAATCAAGAGGAGGAACAACAAAGTGTGTCTGATGATTTACAAAAAGCTAAAGAAGCATTGCAAAAAAATAATAAAGAGAAAGCTAAACCCAAACAAAAAGATGCTGCAAAGAAAATGAAAGAGATGAGTCAAAAAATGTCTCAACAAATGGATGCTGGCGAGCAAGAACAATTGGAAGAAGATATTAAAGTTTTAAGACAAATTTTGGATAATCTTCTAACATTTTCATTTGCTCAAGAAGAGGTTATGAAAGATTTTCGTGGATTGAAATCAAATGCTATTGCTTTTAATAAAAATTTAAAACTACAACAAAACCTAAAAATTCAATTTAAACATATAGATGATAGTTTGTTTGCTTTCTCTTTAAGAAATGCTCGACTAACTGAAAAAGTTACAAAAGAAGTTGGTAATATAGCTTATTCTCTTGATAAGTCAATTACACATTTAGTTGAAGCACAGGTTTATCAAGCAGTTTCAGACCAGCATTATACCATTTCAAGTGCTAATATTCTTGCCAATATGTTGGCCTCTATGTTAAATAATATGCAAATGGATATGAATGGGGCTGGAAAAGGCTCCTCTAAATCTGGTAAAGGGTCCAGTTCTGGTATGCAATTGCCAGACATTATTAAGAAACAAGAACAAATTGGCGATAAGATAAAAAAACAGCAAAGCAAAGGCAAGCAACCTGGTGGCGAAACTGGATCAAAACCTGGAAATGGTGCTCAAGGTCAATCAGGTTCTGAAGGTCAGCAAGGTGAAGGATCTTCTGGAAAGAACGGAAATAACAATGATAGTAAAGGTAGTTCACAAAATGGATCTATTGGTGAATCTGACGCTGAAGCGATTATGCAAATTTATAAAGAACAGCAACTTTTACGTGATGCTTTACAGCAACAATTGGATAAAAATGGAGTAGGAGGTAGTGGTCAAAATGCTATTAATCAAATGAAAGATATCGAAAAACAATTATTAAATAAAGGATTTAAAAACAATATACTTGAATCTATTAAAAATATAAAGCAAGAACTTTTAAAATTGGATAAAGCCATACAAGAACAAGGTGAAGAAGAACAACGACAATCTCAAACTAATACAAAGCCGTTTGTTCCAAATCAATCGACTTTACCTATTCAAGTGCAACAATACATCAAAAGTATTGAATTATTAACACGTCAAAACATTCCCTTTCAAACAGAGTTTCATCAAAGGGTACAACACTATTTTAAACCATAAATTATGATTGAATTTAATTACGAAACCGATTTTTCATTAGAGAACGAATTGGTTATTTCCCAATGGATCACACAAGTTATTGAATCTGAAAATAAAACTTTAGGTGAAATAAACTTTATTTTTTGCGATGATGAATATCTTTTAGACATCAATAGAACACACTTACAACACGATTATTATACAGATATTATTAGTTTTGATTATACGTTTGGCAACGAAATTGCTGGTGATTTTTTTATAAGTATTGATAGAGTTCGTGAAAATGCTTTGGAATATCTGGAAACTTTAGCTAACGAATTGATTCGTGTTATGGTTCATGGTATTTTACATTGTTGTGGCTATAATGATAAATCTCCCGATGACGAAGTTATCATGCGTTCAAAAGAAGACGAAAAACTTGCATTGTTTCACGTGGAACAATAGTTTTATTAGTTGTAAAAATTTGTTCCACGTGGAACAAATAAGTGTTTACTATAAAATTTTTAATAATGTTCCACGTGGAACAATTAATATATAAAAAATGTTTCAAGAAGTTTACGATGTTATTGTAGTAGGTGGTGGACATGCGGGCTGTGAAGCCGCTGCAGCGGCTGCAAATTTAGGTTCCAAAACTCTATTGATTACGATGAGTTTACAAAATATTGCTCAAATGTCCTGTAATCCTGCTATGGGTGGTATTGCAAAAGGACAAATTGTTCGTGAAATAGATGCACTTGGTGGTTACTCTGGTATTGTGTCTGACTTGACTGCTATCCAATTCAAAATGCTGAATAAATCTAAAGGACCTGCCATGTGGTCTCCTCGTGTTCAATCTGACCGAATGAGGTTTGCAGAAGAATGGCGTTTGATGCTCGAAAGAACTCCTAATCTTGATTTTTATCAAGATATGGCAACAGGTTTGGTTTTTGAAAATGGTACCGTTGTGGGTGTACAATCTTCTTTAGGGTCTATAATTAAAACCAAATCGGTTGTACTTACTAATGGTACTTTTTTAAATGGTTTAATACATATTGGCGAAAAACAATTTGGTGGGGGTAGGGCTGGAGAACGTGCTGCTTTTGGTATTACGGAAGATTTAGTAAAAGTTGGTTTCCAATCTGGTAGAATGAAAACGGGAACTCCTCCTAGGGTAGATGGTCGGTCTTTGGATTATTCCAAAATGAACGAAGAAAAAGGGGATGCTATTCCCGATAAATTTTCCTATTCTAATCTAACCAAACCGCTTGCTATTCAAAAATCGTGTTACATGACTTATACTTCAAACGAGGTACATGATATTTTACGTGAAGGTTTTGATAGATCGCCAATGTTTAATGGAAGTATTAAAAGTCTTGGCCCCCGATATTGTCCTTCTATCGAAGATAAAATCAATCGTTTTGCAGACAAAGAAAGGCATCAATTATTTATCGAACCCGAAGGATGGCATACTGTTGAAGTTTATGTAAATGGTTTTTCTACATCATTACCCGAAGATATTCAATTTAAAGCCCTACGTTCTGTTGTTGGTTTTGAAAAAGTTAAATTTTTTCGCCCTGGATATGCTATTGAATATGATTATTTTCCACCCACACAACTCAAACATACACTAGAAACTAAATTAATTTCTGGTTTGTTTTTTGCTGGTCAAATCAACGGGACTACGGGTTATGAAGAAGCTGCTTCTCAAGGTTTGATGGCCGGAATTAATGCCGCTCTCAAAGTACAAAATAGAGATCCTTTTGTCCTAAAAAGAGATGAAGCTTATATTGGGGTTCTTATAGACGATTTAATTACAAAAGGCACTGAAGAGCCTTATCGTATGTTTACTTCTCGTGCTGAATATAGAACATTGCTTCGTCAAGATAATGCAGATTTTCGATTGACTCCAAAAGGGCATGCTATTGGTTTGGCATCTGATGAAAGAATGAAACGAATGGAATACAAATTTCTTGAATCTGAAAAAATGGTTCAATTTTTTAAAGAGACCTCTGTAACAGTTGCTGAAATTAATCCTATTTTAGAAGCTAAAGCTTCTGCTACTATTTCTCAAAGTGATAAATTATTTAAAATATTTTCACGCCCCCAAATGGAATTATCCGATATGCAACAATTATCCAAAGTGCAATCGTATATTGAAACACATCAATTGGATACAGAAATTTTAGAACAAGCAGCCATTCAAGTCAAATACTCTGGCTATATTGAAAAAGAACGAAACAACGCTGATAAATTGACAAGGTTAGAAGATTTAAAAATTCCTGAACATTTTGATTATGACAAAATCAAATCGCTTTCTATCGAAGCCCGACAAAAATTAAACAAAATCAAACCTGTAACGGTTTCTCAAGCTTCTCGAATTAGTGGTGTTTCACCTAGTGATATTTCCGTTTTATTAATTCATATTGGAAGATGATATTGATTTAATATATAATGTTCCACGTGAAACTATACCGTGAAGCCTTGTATTGACTAGCTTTTTATAAAATAACAGAATATATAATACATAAAAAACATAATAATGGACATTTCAAAACATAAACATTTTTTAACAACTAAGGATTATTCGGTATCTCAAGAAACTTTTGAATTGTATCATGATCAAATGTTAGATATGCTGATTACATATCCTCAACCTGAATTAGATGTTTTGGATAAATACTACGAAAGCGAAGACTATATCTCTCATACCGATGCTAAAAGATCTTTGTTTGAAAAAGCATATCATGTTGTAAAAGGTATTGCTCTCAAAAACAAACTCTCTATCATTAATAATAATCAAAAACAAAAAGGAATGATTCTCGATATTGGTGCTGGAACTGGCGATTTTTTATTTGTTGCTCAACAAAATGGCTGGAAAACAGTAGGAGTAGAGCCAAACGAAAAAGCCAAAACAATAGCAAAAGCCAAAGGAGTACCTTTTGTTGATACTACCAATGAATTATCATCAGCATCTTTTGATGTAATTACGATGTGGCACGTGTTAGAACACGTGCCTGATTTGGAAAAACAAATTGTGGAACTCAAAAGATTACTCAAACCTACAGGTACATTGATTATTGCTGTACCCAATTTTAAATCGTATGATGCCCATTATTACAAACAATTTTGGGCTGCTTTTGATGTTCCTATTCATTTTTGGCATTTTTCAAAAACGGCAATTCGAAAAATATTTTCTAAATACGATTTCAAATTACAATCTGTTTTACCAATGAAGTTTGATGCTTTTTATGTAGCCCTACTTTCTGAAAAATACCAATCTGGAAAAATGAATTTTATCAAAGCTTCCTGGATTGGTTTGAAATCCAATAGGAAAGCAAAATCCTCTGGCGAATATTCTTCTCATATTTATATTTTAAATAAAATTTAAAATAATACCAAATATATTTATAAAATAGACCAAAGATGCG
>NZ_MUGT01000140.1 GCF_002217205.1 Flavobacterium branchiophilum NBRC 15030 = ATCC 35035
GCAAGTTGGGTTAAAAAATGTAAACTAAAGGGATGTATTTTCTGGTTTTTTTTATACGAGTTTCATTTTTTGAATTGTAAACAGTTTTTAATACTAAAAGCACATCAATAGTATTGAAAATTTTAAGTAAAAAAACAATTATCCCCAAAAGGAGCCAATTTTGATCCAATAGCGGTGCTTTTCTATAAAACTCATCAAACCAAACGCTCAAATTGCAATAAGAGGTAAATAAATGAAAAATAAGCTTGATTCGTTATTTAATAATTATCCTTTTATGTACTATTTTTCCATTATTTAATTCGATTTTTAAAATATAAATTCCAGATTTATTTATGAAAAATTGATTATTCGATATCGTATTTACTTTTACTTCTTTTCCTAAAACATCAAAAGCTTTTACATTTTTCAAGGTAACATGTGAGTGGATTTCCCATTCACCATTTGAAGGATTGGGATAAATTGCTACTTGAAAATCCGTATTGTTTTCAAAAGAAATAGTTAATAAGTTCGTATCAAAATTTGAAATAACACCTGCAAGTAATCTGATATAGGCCGCTTGATTATTTATAGCGGGTTCCGAAACTTCCCAGCTATTGTTTGGATACCCATCATTAAAATCCAAATAGGATTTTGTTGCAGGCTGACCATAAGGAGGCGAAAGACTTGTAACCGAGAAATCTTTATTGGGCCCACCAACTAAATAACCTGGAGCTGGACCTTTGCTAGAAGTTATGGCATTGTCATATACCGAACCGTTGGCAAACCATTGATGATACAACTCGTTTATAGAATAGTCGGCTCCAAATTCATACATATTTGATAATTGAACAATACCAAGCGGATTTACTCCATGAAAACTGTGCATCAATTCTTTAGCCCTGTTTTTTAGGTTGCTAGCATTACCAATTCCATATTTTGCATATAACAAATTTAGGTTTCCATATTTGGCTTTTATTCGATTGCTTCCCCAGTAATACGCCCATTGTGGCATATAATCCCTATAAAGCCCCAAATTACTAATTCCATAAAAATTATTCCAATTGTTTGTTACATCATTTTGAGCAGCATTTGTTATGGAATTCACAAGGGTTGTTGTAGCATTAGGTAGCGTCGTATAATACAGTAAAGCATCTTGAATGGGTGTATAATCGGCTCCCCAATTGGAATCTGACAACGGAGTGATTATGGGTGCATTCGTTGTTATGAAAGTGTTGTATGTAGCCAAATTAGTAAGTTTGTAAAGATAAATTGCTGCACTAACCATCATTGTTTTTTGCTCGGTACTACTTACATCCGCATCACCAGAAACAATTTCGCCATTATCACAATTGGTTTGTAAGGTATTGGAAGTATAAAAAGGTAAAGTATAATTGTAACAAGCTATGGCACGATTTTGTAATTGCGAAGCATAAGTTGTATTTCCAATAGCATTAAAAATAATAGCGGCATGGGAAAAAGTACTAGCCATTGTTGCAGAAGCAGCAGTGCATAAATTGCCATAATAGCGAGGATCTGTGTTGGCACTTGGTGGATAACTACTGTTTTGAGAATAATTTTTGCTCCCCATTTTGATATAGGCAGAACCATCAGAATTTGACATTTTGTAGAGCCAATCTAATTCATATTTTAATTCGTCCAGAATGTCAGGTACATTGTTTCCGCTTTCAGGAATATTCCAATCGTCTCCAAAAATAGCGGGATTGCTTTCATAAGCCATCAATAAATCATGAATTACAGAATAGGTAAAGGTAACATATTTATTATAATCGCCAGCATCAAACCAACCTCCAGATAGCTCTTTTTCTGTAGCAGCATTGTTTTGTGCAAAAATCGAACGGGCATTATTATCTTGAAGATTGTTGTTAAAATTTAAGCCATCCGTCCATTTTGAATTGGCAAAAGGAACTGCTTTTGTAAAGTTACATCTATTGTAATAAAACATTTTTGTAGCCGCTTTTAATACTTCCGTATATGGATTTGTCGCAATTTGAAAAGTAGCCGAACTTTTGGCATTGGTAGCATCATAAATATAATAAGTTCCAGGAACCGTTACCGAAGAAAAATCGAACCACCACCCTTTATCTCCAGAAAAAGAATCGGTAACTCCAGCATTCCAAATGGAAACAGCACCCGTAAAAACAACGGTATTGGAACTGTTTTTTACTTGCAAAGTGGCCGGAGCGGTATAACTTTCGGCGGCATTGAAACCTGTTTGTGGATTTCGGAGCACCGCAACTTTTGTTCCTGTAGTGAAATATCCAAATTGATCTACTTCAATAAATGGATTTTGGGCAAAAGAAATACTGCTAATTAAGAGTATAAAAAATGTTTTCAATTTCATTTTTTTTGGTGTTAAAATTATAAATTTATCTGTGCAAATTTTTATTTATTGCTAATTAAAGTTTACGGATTTACCCATACCGCTACTTTTATACTTTTATTTTTGATAATTTCTTTGCAATTTCCAGTAGAAAACGCTCCAGCACCGCTCCTTCCGTTACAGGTATTACCATCTACATCTGTAATAGTATATGGTACATTGCAAGACAAAGCTATCTTTGGTTTTTGTGGTTTTTGCCTAATGTAAAGTTTTTCATTGTACCAATAGCCTTTGTATTCTAAAATTTCAGTAACCCTACTATGACTATTATTAGGTTTATATGCCGCATCTACTATTGAAAGCCATTTTGGAATACCATCATCTCGAACAGAAAATGAGATAATGGTATCATTTTTCACTTTTGAAGCTTTGCTAATTGTATTGATTGTAGCTTTTTTTTGTTCGACATTTAAAAAAACATTAGAACTAGAAAAGACTAAGTTTCTTGCTTCTTTTGTCATTTTTTGTAATGTAATAACCTCCACGGCATAATCGCTTTTTAAATCAAATTGCTGCGGAAGTTCATATTTTTCAATCGGTTTTCCTGTGGTTATTACTTCCATTTTAAATTTTTCTGGATGCAATTCCATTTCATCTACTATTTTTTTATTGATGATCCACGAATAGGTTTTTGCTGGTAATACAATAGGGAGTTTTACATTATTCAATACATTTGTTGCCATTTCGTGATACGTAAATGCTGTTTCTATTTTTCTGTCGTGGCTCCCAATCCATTGATGGGTTGAAAGCAAGGATTCGCCATTATATACAATTTTTATATAAATTCCAGGATGATTATTTAATGCTTTGGGTAATCGAACATTATAAATATAAGTATCCATCCAAGCGTTGTGTTGTGCGGATATTTTACCTATATACAACACTAAAATAGCAATTAGTACTATTTTTTTCATCGTCTTCGTCTTATATTTTCCATAAATATTTTTGTTTTCCAATTAATATCAGAATTGTTTATAATTGGCCAAAGTAAATTATCTAAATCGCTGAAAATATTAGGAGATTCAGATGACGAATTGCATAATACTACCCAATTGAACCCATTGCTCCCACGAATCATTTCGGAAACAGTGCCAGGTAAAGAACCCGTATGCCACCAATTGTTGTTTGAGTTTACTGCCCATCCCGAAGCATAATTTTGGTTTTGAGCACTTGGAGTAGTCATTTTTTGAATGGTTTCAGGCAATAAAACATCTTCTGTATGACCGAAACCATCCATATAAGCCATCAATTTTACATAATCAGTGGCAGAAGCTATCCAACCCCCATGAGCATCCATTCGGTTTACATTCATATTGTATGGATTAAAGGCGTCTGAATAATATTTTACCTCATCCTGCCAAGTGCCCAACTCGTTTTTTTGAGCTAATTTGATGCTATGTAATCTGATGGGTTTTAAAATAGCATCTTGTATGTATTTTTCATACGATTTGCCTGAAATTTTTTCTATAACTCTTCCTAAAATGGCATAACCAAAATTGGAATACGCATACACATTGGGCACTTTTTTTATTGAAGAAGCATTTTTAGTAATTTCATCCCTAATCAAATCGTTTATGTTTAAGGCATTATTCCTAAACATAGGATCGTTGTTGTCATTGGTCCAAAGACCCGTGGTATGTTGCAAAAGTTGTTGAATGGTAATGGTTTCTAAAACTTTTTTTGGTGTTCCAAAGTCGTTTTGTAACACACCATTTTGCCCAAAAACTTGATCTTCTAATTTTAATTTGCCTTGTTCTATCAATTTGTAAATTCCAACAGCAGTAATGGTCTTAGACAAACTGGCAATTCTAAATAAATGATTATTATTAACTGCAATTTTGTTTTCTTTATCCGCATAGCCATAGGATTTTTGGAATACTATTTTTTCATTTTTGGTAATGGCAATTTGCAAACCGACCACTTTGTGGGTAGTCATGAAATGGGTTACCACTTTGTCAATTTCGGCTTCAGGATAGAGGGATTGAGAAAAGGATAATTTGAAAGTTAATAGGAAAATACAGATTAAATATTTCATTTTTTTTACATTTTACATTATTAATTTGATAAATCATACAATTTGATGCTGTAAATAACATTTAAAATTTGCGAAGTTTCTTTAAAGAGGTCTGTTTTATTGGTGGTTCCTTGCTTGTATAATTCTTTCAATTTTATATCTCTATATTTAAAACTTCCGTTTCTATAATTCCAGCTGCCACTTTCTCCTTGCAATTGCAAATAGTCGTCGGAACTATAAAAATCTTTATCACTAAAATTATAGGTAATTCTAATATATCCGTTTTCAATATCTAATGAAGTTATGTCATATTGCCAAATTCTATCATCAACCTGTATTATGCTTCCATTACCACTTCCCGTTTCTGAAACTGTTGCAATATGATTTCTATTAGTATCCATTAAACTATTGGAAGTGTTTTGAATGTTTTTTATTTCTTGTCCAAATTCGTCAAATACAGCAACATCCATAAAGCCATATAATTGTAATTCTTTTGAATTTCCCATAACTTCATCGCTACTGCCTAAACAATTTAATTGAATTGGCCTTAGCTTTATTTTAAAATTGGTATATGGTTTTGTTTTATTTGCATCTGGAAAATAAAGCACTTCTCGGTTTGGTCCCCAAAAAAGAGTACCAAATTCAAATTGTTGGTATCTAGTATATCCTTTTTCATTGATGGTTACTTCGTCTGTTTTTGGCAAACCCAGTTTTTTGCTATTTTGTCCGCCATCATTGTACCAATATTCTCGAAAAGCACCTCCAATTATTTGAGTGCCTGTTTTGGTACTAGTAGTGATGGTTCCGTTTGTAAATGTAGCAAAATCGGCATTAGTACCAGAAATACGAACAATATTAGAAATTGGCAAACCCAACCAACCATTTTCCCAACCAATTTCGCCCCATTTTTGTAAAATGGGGCCAAAAATAGCATAAGCGGTATTTGCTTTGGTATTATAATACACATTTCCGTTGTCAAAAATCCAACAATATCCTTTTTTTACTCCAAAAGAATTGGGTGTTTTTGGATTACCTAAATAAAATTGATTTGCTTTCGCAAGCATTTTTTGCTCCATTTCTTTTATCTCTTTTTGTGCATTCAAATAGGTGTTTTCGCTGCTTTTTAATTTATCTACACCTAATTGTGCAAAGCAAATGCTTGAAATTGAAAAAACAAACAAAAGGCAATAATTAATTTTTATATTTATTAATTTTTTCATTTTTTTTTAAATTTAATACTATCTCATAATTACTTTATCGCCCACAATAGTTCCGTTTTCAAAAGTTTGAGACATGGTGCCTCCTGTGTTTTGTTCTTCTGAAATAGGAAACCCTAATTTGTCATAGTTTTGCAAAAAAATATTGAAAATTCCATTTTTGTACTTTACACTATATGCTTCTGCTTCCCCTTTTTTCCAATAAATATATCCTTTTTCAAATTGTTGTTGAAGTCCTTTTTTATCATTGGTTTCTACAGCATCAAATTCTGGATATTCCAGTTCGCCAACTTCCCAGCCCGTTTTATTAAATCTCTCCATAATTGGACCATGATGCACAATGACTGCTTTTTTGACTTTTAATTTATACCAAATAGCACCGCCTTCAAAAAACTGGGCATGACCTACTTCGGCATAATATTGTCCTTTCTTTGCTCCTTTTATTGGGCAAGAATATTCGTTGTTTACAGGATATCCCAAGTTGCCATTTTCCCAACCCTGACTGCCGTATTTTTCATTGATTTTACCATAAGTACCAAACAATAGCTCATTTTTCCAATCCGATTGTGGTCGAAAATACATATTGCCAAATTCAAATTGTTGGACCACACCATTTTCTTTTATTCCGAAAGGGTCGCTGATAGGAAAACCATAAACACCATGCTCGGTGTTGTTTTTGGCATGAATATTTCTGAAACCTAAATCAACAAAATGAACTTGATTGTTGAAAGGGGTATAAAAAATGAAACCATTATTTTTGTTTGTTGCCCAAAACCAGCCTGTTTTTCCGTCTTTGTTGGTGGTTTGTTTGGGATGACCTTGGTCGTTTTTTAAATCGCCCAAATTGTCTTTGGCATATTGGTTGGTAGCCATATAGTTGGTAATCATCGCAATAGCCGTTTCTCTGTTATCTTCGCCTGATTTGGCATTTTTAAGATGAGATAAATCTATCTTTTTTGCAGGTTCTTTGGTTTTAACTTCAGTTACTATTTCTGCGAATGATTTTGGACCTGCATCAAACTCTTCATTTGTAAGAGCTAAACAACTTGAAGGTTTCCAAACGATATATCCTTTACTGAATTTATTGTATTTTAGATAACCTGCATCTTTCCATTTTTGGTCGGCAACATCCATTTCATTAGATTCTAGATTTCCAACTTTTTCAAAAACTCCTTTTTGTCTGTATTTTTCTCTTATTGCACCTTGAATAGAAACAACAGTACCTTTTTTATTCAAATACAGCGTTGCATTTTCAAAAGTTGCAGAATTTTTATTTAATAATTTTTCAAATTTGCCTATCCAAGGATTGTCATTCCAATATTTTCTTAATTCTTTATTATTTAATTCGGGCACATTATTGACTACTGAAAAAAAGGCACTAAATCTTCCATCAGCGTTGTTTCCATAATAATTACTTATTTCAGGAACTTTAATATTATAAGGATAATTATCAATTTCACTATTTGAAGTAATTATTGAAAATGGCAATTCATTTACTATTGTTTTATCTAAAAAATAATTTCCAAAAGCTAAAATATTTAGACCAATATGATCGTCTTGTGATAATTTACCCCTAATTGATGCATCTTTTATTACATAATCACAGTAAGGCATTTTTTCAAATGTTTTCCAATTAAATTTAAAATTTGTTAATGGATTATTATAGTAGGATTTATTTTTTACTTCATCACAAGTATTTTTTTTGGAATAAAAATCATTAAAATAGCCTATATTATCATTAGGATTATCATTATCCCATTCATACATGTGTACTTCCATCATTATATTTGCACTTGGACCTTCATAAATTGTAAAATTACCTTTTCCATAAGTGCCACCTGCATCTACACCACCTATATAGCTATTTTCTGGGTATTTTATAGTTTTAATGTACATTCCATCTTTAAATATATTAAAAATGAAATAGATTTCATCACTACCACTACCATCACTAGTCTCTTCGTGGCAATGAAAACCATTGAAATCTATTTTTACTTGTGCTTGCGAGGCAGTAGCAAAAAGTAAAAGGGCTAAAATTGCGGTTATTTTTTTCATTTTATCTGTCGTGTATGATATCTCCAGCGCTTATACTAAAGCTTAATTTTCCGTTGTTTATTTCTCCATAAAGCACATTTCCGTTAGAATAAGCTTTGGTTATTTTCAAATTCCATTCTTTAAAAAGGTTAAGTTCTGTTGGGCCAAATCCAGAGACAAACCTTTTATCTCTTGATGTACCCCATGTCAAAGTTGCGTTTTCCTTTGCGTTAGTATTGAAAATATAAGTATTGTTAGAGCAACTGATTTGTCTATCGCTAAAAGTATATTCAATCATAGATTGTCCAGATTTATTAGCTAAATTTAAAAGGGTATTACCATAAGCAACCCACCAATTAGGACCACCACCATCTATATTTGTGTCAAATGCTCCAGTGGACATGATGGTGATTTTTACAGAAATGACACGGCCATCATATTGTTTAAAATAATCCCCAATAACACCACTCCATTGTTGTGGAAGATCATTTCTTTGTGGTAAAATTTTTTGGGCATGTACCACTTGCATGCTAAGCATTGCCATCAAAAGCCAAACTGATTTCATAATTGTTTTTTTCATTTTTTGTCGTATTTAAGTGTTATTATATATTTTAATTATAATCATTCTAGTTTTTTTACTATTTTTTTTGTATTTTATCATGTCAAATTAGTAAAAAAATATTTTTTTTAAAGTTTTTTAATTTATAAAATAATTTTATAATAAATATAAGATTACTATTTACTTAAATTTTTAATTTTCGCCAATCGATTTTATTGGTAATTTTTCAAAAGTACCCGAAATGGTTTTTACAATTTTGGGGTTATTCATGTCATACACCTTAACGGTAAAGGAGCCATCAACGGTAGTTTTATGCACATTTGTTATTTCAAAATTTCCGCCTTTTTGTTTATAATTTGTTGGCACAATTCCTCCTTGTGGTAGTTTGGTTTTATGAACAGCATCTAATATTCCGTAAGCAAAATTTTCTTTTGAAAGGTAATTTCCAACGGCAATTTACCGACGCAAGGAGGAATCGCAATAGTTGCTCGAATTATAGGATTTCTCCAATTGTCGAAATGACAAGTTAGACCTCAATTAAATTACATTATTAGCTGATTATTTTTTATTGAAATTTAATAAAGTGAGTTCACTAAAAGTGCCCGTAATTTTTCCTGCTTTGGCTTTTTCATCCACACGATCTTCTTTCTTTTTGGCACCATCTCGTTTTACAATATCGATGAGTTCGCCAGAAAATGAACCATAATATTTACCATTGAGTTGTTTTATTTTTAGCGAACCTCTTATTTCATACATTTTTCCGTTGCTAGATATTCCAGATGCTTGTTTGTAGGTTTTGGAAAATTCGTGAACACCTTCCGAAATAGCATCCACAACCAACAACACAAAGGGTTGTTCAAAATTTCCAGGAGCGGCATCGGTTCTCATTTTGTTCATAATGGTACCAATTATATATTTTCCATTGGCAAACATCATATTCGCACTTATCGGATTTGTTTTGGATCCATTGGTTTCATATACAATTGTTCCTTTGGAATTCATCATTTCCATGGCTTTTTTCTTAGCTTCTTCTTTGGTCATTTTGGCTTGTGAAAAACCAAAAAAACTACAAAAAATCAAAAGGATGTTAAATATACATTTCATAGCTTGTTATTATTAAATTTTGTATAAGATTATTATTATTTATTTGAATTATCTTTTAAAGAATACAACTTTACTGTTTACGCCATCTGCAACAATTAATTTATCGCATACATAAGCCAGCCCCCAAGACGATGGATAATCGGCATTGCTTGATATTGTTTTTACCTCTTCGGCAGTATTTGAGGTATTAAAATTCCATTTTTTTACTTTTGAAACCGAGTTTTCTACACAAGTAAAATACACCGCTTGCTCACTTTTTACATAAATAATATCTAATGGTGTAAAATTTATATTTAATGTTTTACTTAATGTTGCAGTTGTTCCGTTGAGGTTGTACATGTTTATTTTTTTTGAATGCAAATCGGTTGTAAACATTTTACCATCTCCAACTGCCACCCCAAGAGCCTGCTCTTTTTCTTGACTTGAGCCTTGTATTTCGGTTATTGTACGGCTGGCCGATGTTGGTTGGGTTACTTTTACTACCGATGCTGGAAACACTTGATTATCGGCACATTCATTACAGTGCAGGTTTTCGCACATAATATACAAATCATTGTTTTCGTCAAAATTAATGCCTCTTGCGTTCCATGGATTACTTAATGATGTTGGGTTTACTTTATTGGCCATTACCATAAAAGCATTTTGGGTGTTCCAATTATCTGATTTCATAAAATAAACAATCTTGTTATCAACCGTGCTCGATACATACAAATTTTGATCTGCATCAAAGGCTATTGCCTCTGGATTATATACAAAATGGGTTTTATTGGGTTGATTACCGTTATAAAAATCGCCAAATTTTTCCCATATTTTTACTTTTCCTATTTGTTTTCCATTATCTATTTTATGAATGTAGGAAACAGCAAACCCCCCTGATCTGCCATAAGCTATACCACAAACATAGTGGTCTGTTTCATTTTGAGTAATGTCTTTATTTGGCATATCTAGTAAGATGCAACTCAAATTATGAATGGCACTTGGTCTTGCTATTTTTTCAACATAAACTTTTGAAAAGTCCTTTTTATATTTCATTGCATTTTTTGGTGCTGGAGCGTCTTGTGCATTAGAAATTTGTACCGATGATATGGCTACTAAAAGCAGCATTATTTTAAAAATTGATTTCATAATGTTTGAGTTTATTTGAGTTTAATTAATTTCTTCCTTTTGGTGCTAAACCATTGATTAAGTTTGGGATTTTAAAAGTAGTGATGCCATCTCCTCCATAAGTAGTATATATCACTGAAAATAAAGCTTGATGTTGAGAAATCAATAAACTTCTACCATCGCAGGGTATAGTAACGCCAACATCATTAATTAAACCACCACCATTATTAGCATGCATAACAATGGCACCCAAAGTATTTGCACTAGCACCAGTTGAAAAATTTGGAAAATCTCCTTGAGCAACTATATAAAATTTCACGCCAATATCTGATAGCATTTTTGTCCAACTAGCACTTGTCCCATCGGTGGTTAATGCTTTACCAGCTTGATTAGTTTGAGTAGGGACTCCGTTTTTGGCATACATTGCAAAGGGTACACTCAACAATTGGGTTGTTGATGTAATGGTATAATTGGCTCCGCCAGTGGGGTCGGTTTCTGTTTTAATAAAATAAGGACCATTCCCCCAGTTGATGGCTACAAAATCGCCAGAAACAAAACCACCATCGCCAATTGTTAAACTAACCAAGCCATTGGCATTGGTAGCAGCCGTTTGGGTTTGGGTATAAACAGACGTTCCTGTTGCAGTTCCTTGTAAAATGGATATTCTAATACCTACATTGGCATTTGAAACCAAAGCATTACTACTATTTCTAATGACCGCCTGATAACTCATTTTTTCTGGAGCTTGGGCGTTTGCTTTTAGAAAAAAGAGGAAAGAAAAAAGAATAAAGATTTTTCTTGCGGATGTGTATAATTTTATTGTCATAAGTTCTTATTTTTTAATGATTTTAAAAGATTTAGTTAAATTGTTTTCTGCTTGAATAAGCAAAATATAATTACCTGTTTGATACAAACTCATGTCGATTTGAACTTCTTGCACCCATTCGGGAGAAGTAAAAAGGAGCTTTCCTGAAATATCAAATAGTTGGTATTGAAACTTTTTATTTGTAAGATTGTTTTTGATAAACAACACGTTTGTTGTTGGGTTTGGATAGGTGCTAAATTCTAAACTGATTGCAGGAATTTCATCTGTTCCAAGCGTAAAAATTTCATAAGGTTGTTGCACACCTTGCGAAACCGAACCTCCAGAACCTGTAACTGTTACATAATCTATCTGACCAATGGTAAAGCTTACTTTGCCTTGGCTGCTTGTTGCTTCTCCGCCTCCAGCATTTACAGATTGCTGTGCATTTCCTTCCAGAAAAAAGAGGAAAGAAAATAGAAAAAAGAGTATTTTTGTTTTCATATTTTTTTACTTTAATAATATATTTTAATAATTGTCCAAGTATTGCTGGAATTATTAGTTACATTCTGATAAGCTCTATTGATGTTACTCTTAACTGTATCAAAAGTCCCTGAATTTTGCACATCATCTCATGATTTTTACTTACTAAATTACAGAACAAAAGTGCTATTCTTTTTTATAAGAATAAGATGAGAATTATTAAACTGCAACTTTCAATAATTGAAATACGAAAAAATAAAAAAAACTCCTTCGCCATTTGGAAAAGGAGTTCGAATAATTTGAATGAGAATAAATTATACTTTTTTAAATAAACTTAAAAATTCTTGTTTTTTATTTCGGCTTAATGCTATGTTTTTTCCATCTTGCATAATGATTTCACCTCCTTCGCCCCGAATGTATTGTTTAATAAATTTCAGATTGATAATATGCGATTTATGTGCTCTAAAAAACAAAGAATTGTCTTGTAAAACTTCTTCAAAATTAATCATCGTTTTGCTTGCCAAATGCTTGGTTTTGTCATTCATAATAATGTAGGTATAACAACTACTGGCTTCTAGATACATAATGTCGTCAATTTTTACAAAATGCAATCCGTCTTGTGTAGAAAGTGCCATGGTATCTTGCATTTTACCATTGATAAACTGATGTAAATGTTTCAGTTGGTCTTTGGTAAGGTTTAATTCTTGGGCATTAAATTTTTCTAAAACCTGCTCAATATCTTTTTGGTCAATGGGTTTTAATAAATAGTCCAAAGCATTTATTTTCAGTGCTTTAATGGCATATTGGTCATAAGCAGTAGTAAACACCACTTTGAACGGGAGTTGTGTAAATTGTGCTAACAAATCAAAACCATTTAAAACAGGCATTTCTATGTCTAAAAAAATAATATCCGGAAGGTGCTTCTCTATTAATTCTTTCGCTTTGGTGCTGTCTTGTGTGGTTGCAACAATAGAAACATTTTCCATATCGGCTAATATATGTTCTAATGTGATGATACAATGTTTTTCGTCGTCTATGATTAATACTTTAGTCATCATAATATATTTGAAGTTCTACTTTAGTTCCTTTTATTTCATCATTTTCTGTCAAATCAGTAATTTTATAACTGTTTTTTGAATTGACTAATTGCAATCGATTGATGGTAATATCAATACCATACGATTTGTGTTTTAATTGCTCTTTTTTTAATAAAGCTGCTGCTTTTCTGCCAATTCCATCATCTATTATTGCTATTGTAATAGCATTTTCATTCATTTCTTGAATTTCAATTTTTAATAATCCTTTGTTGGGTTTATTATTTAACCCATGCCAAATTGCGTTTTCTGCAAAAGGCTGAATAATCAATGGTGGAATTTTTATATTTTCTAGTTCAATATTTTTATCAATCAAAATTTCATAATCAAATTGATGATCTAATCGTACCGCTTCAATTTCTAAATACATTTTTAGCGTATTGAGTTCTTTTTCTAAAGTGATGCTTTCATACCTAGAATTTTCTAAAATATTTCGCATCAATTTAGAAAAAGTTGTTAAATAACCGCTTGCTTCTCGGCTTTTTTGCTGTACTATAAAGCTATTTATTGAATTTAAGGAATTAAACAAAAAATGCGGATTCATTTGTGAACGAAGGGTTTGCATTTCGCTATCAGAAATTTTTCTTTTCAATTTTCCTTTCTCTTTTTCTTGATTTACCAAATATCTATTGATTAAAAAAGCAATAAATAAAATAAATAGCAACACAAGAACAGTAAACCAAATCGTATTATAAAAAGGGGGAACTATTTCGATAGTTACTTGTAATTCTTCCCGCTGAAAATTACCCAAATTATCTCCAGCTTGAATCGTTAAATTATAAATTCCAGGTGACAATTTTATTAAAGATAACTTAGGAATTGAGCCCAAATAACGCCAATTTTTTTCATTATCAAATTTATATCTATAAATAATTTTTTCTTTTTCTGAGTAAGATAGTGACGAAAAATAAATATCTAATGAAGTATAATCATAGTTAAGTTTAATTTTTTGTTTGAAATTTGGAATAATTTTACCATCTATATTTACAGAAGTTAATTCTAATTTATTTATCAATTGCGTTTTTACTATTTTTTCTAAATCGATAATTTGAAGTCTAAAATCAGTACCAATTGCTAATTTATTGTTTTTGAGGAGTTTAAAACCATTGGTTATGTCGTTACTTGCCAAACCATCTATTTGTGATAAACGCACTGCTTTATTGGTTTTAGGACTAAAATGATATAAACCTTCGGCACAACCAAACCAAATATTTCCTTTTTTATCCTTTGCAATTCCAACTACATGATTGTTTACCACATTATATTTAATAATATCAAATGATTTTATTATTTCACCTTCTTGCGTTACTTGGTTCCAACCGCCATAACCAGAAAAAAGTAATGTATTATCATTTTGAACTGAAATATTGATGTAATATTCTGTTATAAATTTAGTATTGTTTTTAAATTGTTTCGAGTTATTTACAT
>NZ_MUGT01000141.1 GCF_002217205.1 Flavobacterium branchiophilum NBRC 15030 = ATCC 35035
TGATTTTAAAGTTTTTAAGGTTTTTAGACTCAAGCAACAGCCTTATATTTAACATATATTTAACACAAAAAAACCTTTTTACTAATTTTAAAATGCTAAAATCGGCAAGTTGGGTTAATGTTTCATAGTCTTTGGGTCTATTGTCTAAAGGTTGCTCTTCAATTTTGGTTAGGTATTTTTTATTAGCAATAAACCGTTCGTATTTATCTTTTAATTCGGTATTATTGCTTTGAGCAATACTGTTTTTAATGCGTTGCTGGTTGCGAAGGGTGAGGTTTTTGAGGAGGAGGTCATAGTTATAAGTTGAAATATTAAAATCTATGAACTTTGTTGAATTTTGCTTCAAAAAAGACTTTATCACATCAGTATAATTATTACCTAACCAATATGAATCAATCTCTGAATTTGTCAAAAAATCGAGGATTTCAAGGTTTTGAGATTTGAAACTATTTATTGCATTAGTAAAATAATCAGATGCTAAATTTGAATTTAAATTTGAATCTAAAAAAATACCATAATTCATTAATGTTGAAGTATAAACTGGATTTAATCTAGAAATATTTTTTAAATTAGAATCAATAATGTTTTTTTTATATAAATCAATTGCATTTTCATACAGACCATTCTCGTGAAAAAAAAATGAAAAGCTATTAATCAATTTACAAAATTCACTAGAATAATTATCATTAATCTTTTCAAATAATTTTAAAGATGTATTAAAACAAAGCATTGCATTTTCATAATCATTTAACTCTGTTTCAGCCCCTTAA
>NZ_MUGT01000142.1 GCF_002217205.1 Flavobacterium branchiophilum NBRC 15030 = ATCC 35035
GTAGTTGTTGATTAATTGCGTGTATTTACCACCATCTATTAAATAAATTACAGTTCCTCTACCTACCTCTGAATTTTGAACTGTAGTGTGCTCTGCTCCAGATGTAATCGTTATGAAAGAATGATTATTTTGAACAGGCGTAAAAGCGGTTAGACTATTCCAATCATTAAAATTACAAGACATAAACGAATTATGACGACCATTAATATTACGTATAAGATTTTTTGTATAGCTAGTTGCCTGAATAGTCAAATTGTTAAAAATATTATCTGTTGTATTTACATTTGATAAGAAGTCAACACCAACTAGAGTATTCTCGAATGAAAAATTTTCAAAAATATTGTCGTGAACTCTGTTCACACCTGTCAAAACAATTCCTTTATCTACACTAAAAAAGTGAATATTATGAAATCTATTATATCCTATCTGCTTAATTGAAGATTCTAAATAAACTCCAACCCTTATAGGATTCGAATCAAGAGGTGAGGCATCACTATTTGAAACTAAACTTGCGTTTGGTGCTAGTGTACCTCCATTCATAGCTTTGTGTCCAATATATAAATTCTCGAAAATATTGTTTCTTACATCAACCGTAGAATTTGCTGTTGTAAGAGCTAAACATGTATTGTTGTTTTCAGATAAAATACTTAAATTTTTGATGGTATTGTAATAACTACGCACTTCAAAAATATTTCCAGTGGTATAAGTAGTAGCGTTTGTAATACGAGTTCCAAATCCTTCACCTTCGATGGTAATACGACCACGGGCTAATGAATTAGTAGAACCATTGGTGTAGTCAAGTATTATAGGACCATTTACTTCATACTCGCCTTCAAGGATGACGATACGTTGGTAGTT
>NZ_MUGT01000143.1:0-3984 GCF_002217205.1 Flavobacterium branchiophilum NBRC 15030 = ATCC 35035
TTTGCGTAAGATGAGTAATTCAAATATCACAACCCGTTTTTGCATCTTCTGTTACCTATATCATTCCGGGTGTGGCATTGATTTGGGGTGTTATGGATGGCGAAAAACTAACTTTATTTCAATTATTTGGTGGATTGATTGTATTATTTGGTGTTTTTTTATCAAGCAAAAAATAAACATTTACATACAAAACATAATTTTTTCACAAAAATTCCAATAATTATTTGTTTGTTTAAAAATAATGATTAATTTTATATCAAATTTAAAACTAAATTAGATTATGTACACTCAAAACATTTTAGTTGCTCATGCTAGTAGTACAGAGCAAGCAACTTTTTACAAAAAAACATATTTACATGTAGCTTTAGCAGTACTATCGTTTATTATTGTAGAATCTTTTTTATTAAAAGTAGTTCCAGAAAGCATTGTTATTTCTATGATTTCATCACGATTTTTGTGGTTGTTTTTAATTGGCATTTTCTGGTTGGGCTCTGTTCTAACTACCAACATGACTATGGCAGCCTCTAGGGACAAACAATATTTAGGACTGGGATTGTATGTGTTTTTAGAAGGCTTTTTATTTTTGCCCCTTATTACAATTGCCATTCAAATGACGGGAGGCGATGTCATTATGCAAGCAGCCTTGATTACTTTGTTTATGTTTTTAGGATTAACCGCCGTGGTTTTTTTAACAAAAGCTGATTTTTCTTTTTTAAGAACGGCATTGGTTATTGGAGGTTTTCTATCAATTGGTATAGTGATAGTTGGTGCCTTGTTTGGATTTAATTTAGGTCTTTGGTTTTCTGTTTTTATGGTAGTATTAGCATCGGGCAGTATTTTATATCAAACAAATCAAATAAAAAACCAATATGGTACAGCACAATATGTGGGTGCTGCACTTCAATTGTTTGCTTCTGTCATGATGTTGTTTTGGTACATTTTGAGAATTTTAATGAGCCGTAGAAACTAAATTTCTACATTGATAGTTAGCGCTACTTTACTTGTTTGATTTTTATTTGTTTCTTCGTTATTTATATAAAGGTTGTTTAAAATTTTTTTAAACAACCTTTTTTTAGGTATTATTATGACATTATTTAAAACAATACTATATAAAAAAATACAAAACCCTCATGTGGTTGTATTATTAATTTTATTAAATACAGCATTGATAATGAATTTTAATTTTGTTGTATGGCAAAACCTATTTTCAATATTGTCATTATCAATAAGCATAATAATGCTCATTTACAAACGTTTTTTTATAGGTTACTTATTACATTTTACATTATTTTCTTATTATTTGCTACCACATTTTCCAAGGATGGCAAACCATTGCAATATTGAACTTGCTGTGCTAGGTTGTTTTTATATCATGGCACTATTTTATATATTAAAAAACAAACCGTTATTATCCTATCAAACCATAACACTATTATGTAGAACTACTTTGGTTTGGGTTTATTTTTATGCAGGATTTCACAAGCTCAATTCTGGTTTTTTTAGCACTTGTTATTCTTGTGCAAACTTTGTTCATGTGCAATTCCTTAAAAACATTACAGGCCATGATTATATTTTAGATCCAAATGTATTATTACTATTGCAAGTGGCTACTATAATAATTGAAATGATTGTCCCATTTGGATTGTTTCATCAAAGTACACGAAAAATCACTGCATGTATATTGCTTTTTTTTCACGGGTATTTATCCTTAATATATTATGCGGATTTTAGTGCTCTTGCTGTTTTTTTGCTATTTGGATCTGTTGCAAACTTTGAAAACAATAAAACTGAATACCAAAAAACGTCCCTTTATGTCATTATATCCATATTGGCAATCCTTATTAGATCAATGCTACTTCACGCCAACACTACATTGGCAAATCAATGTTTTATTTTTGGCATCATTTATAATGTTGGATTGACAACATGGGTGTTTTACAATTTTGTTCATTTTAAAAAACTAAAAAATACATTTACAAAAAAACATTATACAATTGCTTTTATACCCTTTGTAATAATTAGTTTGTGGACATTAAAAACATATATAGGCCTTGGTAATTGTGCTAATTTGACAATGTTTAGCAATTTAATTACCTTAAAAAATGAAAGTAATCATTTTTTAATTGATACAAAAAACACCAAACTATTTCAGTATGAAGAAGATTATATATTAATATTATCTATAAAAGGTTTGAAATATAAAACAGGATTAGAGCATCAAAGGCTGCCAATAATAGAATTCAAGTACCTGAGTAGCAAATGGATCAAACAAAATCATGAAACAATAAGTGTTTTATACCATTATCAAAACAAAACTTATTTAATATCCGATTTAAAAAAACATGAGTATTCAAAATCAGATTGGTGGTATCAATTTGTTTTTTTTAGAAAAATTCAGCCAATCAATAAAAATAAATGTATTTGGTAAAATAAAGTCCCCAAAATAGCAAACAATTAAAATCAATTTAATACCTTTGCAGCATTAAAAAACAAGAGGAAAAATTTGAACTGATTGCAACCTCATAAAAAAAATGCTAAAGCAGCTTACTTCTTTAGACTTTTTAAGTAAATCATTACAAATATTTGCTCGCTTAATATTTAAAATACTATTTTTATGGCTTATTTATTTACGTCAGAATCTGTTAGCGAAGGACACCCAGACAAAGTAGCAGATCAAATTTCAGATGCGTTAATTGACAATTTTTTAGCTTTCGACCCAGAGTCAAAAGTAGCTTGTGAAACATTGGTAACCACAGGTCAAGTAATTTTGGCTGGTGAGGTAAAATCGAACACCTACTTAGATGTACAAAGCATTGCAAGAGAGGTAATTAGAAAAATTGGTTACACAAAAAGTGAGTACATGTTTGAGGCCAATTCATGTGGTATATTATCTGCTATACACGAACAATCTGCAGATATTAATCAAGGAGTTGATAGAGCAAGCAAAGAAGAGCAAGGTGCTGGCGATCAGGGAATGATGTTTGGCTATGCAACCAACGAAACGGAAGATTACATGCCGTTAGCACTTAATTTATCGCACAAATTATTGCAAGAATTAGCTGCATTGCGTCGTGAAAACAGCGAAATAAAATACTTACGTCCAGATGCAAAATCGCAAGTAACGTTAGAGTATGACGACAACAACAAGCCTACTCGAATAGATGCTATTGTTATATCTACACAACACGACGATTTTGACGAAGAGGCAACCATGTTAGCCAAAATCAAGTCTGATGTTATTTCGATATTGATACCAAGAATTATTAAAAACAACCCACAATATGCTCATTTATTTAATGATGCTATTCAATACCATATCAACCCTACCGGCAAATTTGTAATTGGTGGCCCACATGGCGATACTGGTTTGACAGGAAGAAAAATTATTGTAGATACCTATGGCGGTAAAGGTGCACATGGTGGTGGTGCTTTCTCTGGAAAAGATCCAAGTAAAGTAGATAGAAGTGCCGCTTATGCAACCCGACACATTGCTAAAAATTTAGTAGCTGCTGGTGTTGCAGATGAAATTTTGGTACAAGTGTCTTATGCTATTGGTGTTGCAAAACCAATGGGTATTTTTATTGAAACTTATGGCACCTCAAAAGTAGATTTGACTGATGGTGAAATAGCCAAAAAAGTTGAAGCTATATTTGACATGAGACCTTATTTTATTGAGCAACGATTGAAATTAAGAAACCCTATTTATAGCGAAACGGCTGCTTATGGACACATGGGTCGCAAATCGGAAACTGTTTCAAAAACTTTCAAATCGCCAAGTGGCGAAACCAAAACCCTTGAAGTTGAGTTGTTTACATGGGAAAAATTAGACTATGTAGCGCAAGTAAAATCAGCCTTTGGCTTGTAATTACTTTGTCATATATTTTAAAAAGCTGCCTTTTAGGCGGCTTTTTTTTTGATATAAAAACAAAAGATTATTTGTAAATTTGCCAAAACACAAAAAAAACATAATACCAAATATATTTA
>NZ_MUGT01000143.1:3990-11267 GCF_002217205.1 Flavobacterium branchiophilum NBRC 15030 = ATCC 35035
ATGTATATTTGGTATAACCTCATTGTTGTGAAAAAACAACGATTTGACATCAAATATAAAACATTATTATGATATTAATAACAGGAGCCACAGGATTGGTTGGTGGGCATTTGCTCATGGAATTATTACAACGCACCCCTCAAAAAATCAGAGGTTTGTATCGGGATAGTGCAAAAATTGAGCGTGTAAAACTTTTATTTACAACCCATCAAATCATTGATTTGTTTTCCTATATCGAGTGGTTTGAAGCCGATGTAACAGATGTACCCGCTTTAGAAAAAGCTTTTGAAGGTATTACTTACGTATATCATTGTGCTGGCATGATTTCGTTTAACTCAATAGACGAACCTTTATTAAGAAAAATCAACATACAAGGAACTGCAAATATTGTAAATTTGAGCTTGGATTTTCAAATCAAAAAACTCCTATATGTAAGTTCTGTAGCCGCATTAGGAGCACTAACGGAAGGGAAATCGATATTTACAGAAGACAACGAATGGAATCCAGAAAAATTGCAAAGTGATTATGCCATAACTAAATATGGTGGCGAACTCGAAGTGTGGCGGGGCTATCAAGAAGGATTGCCGGTAGTTATTGTAAATCCAACCATCATTTTAGGTAATGGTTTTTGGGGACAAGGCAGCGGCGATATTTTTTCGCAGGTAGTGAATGGGTTGCGTTTTTATTCAGAAGGTTGTTCAGGATTTGTTACAATAAAAGATGTTGTTTGCCTCACTCGTTTATTAATGGAACACCCCGTTGTTGGCGAAAGATTTATAATATGTGGCGAAAATTTGACTTACAAAACGGTATTAGATGCCATTGCCGATGCTTTGCAAGTTACAAGACCAAAAATTAAAAGCCCATATATCACCACGTTATGGTATGCCAAATTAGACGGCATGATTAGTTTTTTATTTTCAAGGAAACGTAAATTAGATACATTTGGGGTGCTGAGTTTGTATGCTAAAGAATATTATGACAATACCAAAGTTTGTCAATTACTACATTACGAGTTTGAACCCATTATGGCAGGTATAGAAAAAATTGTAGCTTTAGAACAAAAATCAAAAAAGTTGAACTAAAATTTATTAAATTTGTAGTAGATTTATAAATTACTAATCACATCAAGAATCATGAAAAAAACAATCTTACTATTTAGCTTATCTGTTTGCACTTTATTATTTGTTAATTGCAAAAAAGAGGAAGAAAAAAAAGAAGTTACAATTGAAAAAAAAGTAGAAACACTCCAAAATCCTATTGCGGCAGACGCTGCAACATCCCATGCCGATTTGACAATTGACGGTATGAGTTGTGCAATTGGATGTGCTAAAACGATTGAAGACAAACTGAACCATACGGAAGGAGTATCAAAAGCGAAAGTTGATTTTGATAAGAAAACAGCTTCAATTGATTTTGACGGAAATGTACAAACACCCGAAAAACTAATTGCAGTTATAGAAGCTGAAGCCGATGGAAAAACGTATAAAGTATCGAAGCTAGAAGTAAAAATGATTGTTAAGAAAAAAATATAAATGGCACTTATTTTAATGATTGTCCGTTCATTTTGACAAGATTTCCAATTTATCGGGGTGTTCCTAGCCCAGATTGTAGCGAAAAGCCCGGAGCCCCAAAAGGGATTTTTTTGTTGCTACAAAAGAGCGACCAGCGGAAGCTCCTTTTGTGGCAAACAAAAAACCCTTTTTGGGGCGAGGACTTGTAGCAAAAAGCTGGATTAAGCTCCTAGTGCTATATTTGATTTATAATAGGGTAGTTGTTGGATTATGAAATTAGTGCATGGCATCGGCTGGATTGACTTTGGATTTTCCTGTTTTTAGTATCAGTACAACTGGAATGCACAACAAAAAAAGCACCCCCAAGTACATAAAAATATCCATATAGGACAACACACTGGCTTGTTTGTAAACCTTAAATTCTAAAATTTGGTATGCTTTTGCAAGGGAAACATTGGTGGGAAACCCCTTTGCTTGAAAGCTTTTTTGTAGCATTGCAATTTGGTTTTGAACCAAATAATTGGATTTGTCTAAGTGGGCAATTAAATCGACACGATGCTGCTGGTTGAAACGGGAGATGAAAGTAGTAATGATGGCTATGCCAAAGGAGCCACCAAGTTGTCGCATCATGCCTGTAAAGGCGGCACCATCGCCAATGTTTTTGCCTTTTAGGGTTGAAAGCGAGAGGGTGGTTATGGGTACAAAAAGCAGTCCGAGACCAACACCCCGCATGATGAGCGGCCAAAAAATATGTTCGACACCCGTGTCTGGTGTTAGGGCACCACGCATGTAGAAACTGAACCCAAAAAAGATTAAAAATCCTACGGCTACCATATATTTTTGGTTGTAGCCTTTTTGAATCATTTTGCCTACAAAAGGCATCATGAGCCCTGTGGTTATAGAACTTGGGATGAGCAGCAAGCCAGCATCTGTTGCAGACCAACCCAATATAGATTGTGTGTAGATAGGAATGATAAAAGTAGAACCATATAAGCCAAATCCGAGTATAAAACACATGATGGTTCCCATTCGTAAATTAGTGTCTTTAAGCACTTTAAGGTTTACGATGGGGTATTGATAAGTGAGTTCACGTTTGATGAATAAAATAAGTCCTAATACCGATAGTATGGTTAGAGCAACAATAGTTTTGTTGTTGAACCAGTCGTCTTGCTGCCCGTGTTCTAAAACAAATTGGAGCGATCCAATAAAAGAAGCCAGGTAGAGAATACCCATCCAATCGACTTGGGAAGCATGGAGTTTTTCGCCATATTTGGGACTTTTTACAAAGCCAATAGTTAAAAAAGTGGCTAAAACGCCGATGGGAATGTTGATATAAAAAATGTAAGGCCACGAAAAATGATCTACAATATAGCCACCTAAAGGAGGGCCTAATGTTGGCCCAATAATTACACCCATTCCATAAATGGCTTGAGCCATACCTCTTTTGGCAACGGGATAACTTTCGGTTATGATGGTTTGAGCAGTTACTAACAATGCCCCTCCGCCCAAACCTTGTATGAAACGAAAAGCAACTAGCTCCCAAATATTAGTAGCATTGCCACACAAAAAGGATGCTACTGTAAATATAACAATTGAGGTTGCAAAATAATTACGTCGTCCAAATTGTTGTGCCAACCAACTGGTCATGGGTATAACAATGACGTTTGCAATGGCGTAGGCCGTAATAACCCAAGCCACGTCTGTAAGTGTTGCACCCAAGCTACCACGCATGTTGTTTAAAGCCACGTTTACTATGGTAGTGTCCACAATTTCGAGCAAGGCACAAAGCACCGCCGTGATGGTAATAATTACCCTCCTAAAACCATATTCTACTAAACTATCTGGATTGTGTTGTGTCATCTTTTTTTTGTTTTTTTGTTTGGCTCAATTCTAAATAAAACAGCAAATAAAACAGCGCTTTATTTGGGTGTTCCCCCAAGGGTAGGGCTATCCGTTGCAAACAACTTTTATTGAACACCAAAAGAAATATAATATTGTGAATAATCTTTTTTTGAAAAACACATTCAGCAACTATATTCGTGCAATATAACACCCCTTTTGGGGGCTGGGGGGGCTTCTAAAAGGATTTCCACTTCTATCATTAAGTAAACAGCATTTAGCCCCTTGTTTTAGAACCCAGCCTTAAAAATTTGTATCCATTTAGACCATTTGCTACTTAGCAACTCTAACCTCATGCCTCTCACTTCCTACTTCAAATGCACATTAATCTCAGCATTCATTCCCGATCTTAGGAGGCGATTTTTTTCAGGGTCGTTTGTGTTTTTAAAAGTGATTTTTACGGGTAATCGTTGGATTGTTTTAACAAAATTGCCTGTGGCATTATCTGGTGGCAAAATAGAAAACTGAGAACCCGTAGCCGGAGAAAAAGATGCTACCTCGCCCTCAAAAATAACATCTTCAAAAGCATCCACTTTGATACTTACTTTTTGTCCTATCCTCATTTTATTGATTTGTGTTTCCTTAAAATTGGCAGTTACCCAAATGTCGTTGTTGTTGATAATATAACACAAAGCTTGTCCCATTTGTATCAACTGTCCCGGCTGAAGATCAATTTTAGACAATTGTCCATTGATAGAGGCCGTTACTACGGTGTAACTCAATTGGAGCTTTGCGGTAGCTAACACCGCTTTGGCTTTTGCAATATTAGCCAATGCTACTTGCGTTTGTTTGTTGGAAACCAAACTTTTTGAGGCAATAACATTTTTTTGAGATGCTGCCGCTTTTTCCTGACTCATTACGATTTTTAATTGGCTTTCGGCCTCTAATTTGGCTGCCTGTGCTTGTTCAAATTGTTGTTTGGTTATCGAATGGTTTTTATACAAATTTTGGTATCTTTCAAAATCATTGGAAGCTCTTGTCAGTCGGATTTTGGCCGTTTCAATTGTGCCATTGGCACTCGTTACATTGGCATCAGACACGGCTACACTTGCCATAGCCCCTGCAACATCTGCTTTTGAAACTTCAAAACTACTTTCGGCTGCTGCCAAATTGGCTTCGGCTTCAGCTATTTTTACTACAAAATCCTTGTCGTCTATTGTAAATAACGTATCGCCTTTTTTTACAAAATCGTTGTCATGAACATAAATTTTGGTTACATATCCAGATACTCTTGGAATAATAGGATTCATTTTTTGTTGCACTTGTGCATCGTCTGTGGCTTCATTAGCTTGTGCATGTAGGTATTTCATAACACCATATATGGTTCCAGCAAGTAATAAAACCGCTAAAATCAATATCATTTTTTTGTTTGAAGGTTTCTTTTCCATTTTGGATTATTTTTTTGTATGGTTAAAAGAAGATAGTAATGCCCCCGAAGCTTCTTGCATTTCATAATATTTGAGCATGATGTTGGCCTTGGCATAAGCCTGATTGATTTGTGCATTCAATTGTTCTACATCTGCGTCCAATAGTTCGGTGGTAGTTGCCAGTCCGTTGTCGTATTTGTCTTTTACAATGCGGTAATTTTCTGACGCAACTTGTATGGCAGATGCATAAACCGTGTGTTGTTTTTGTGCCAATATAAAATTTTCATAAGCTTCATGAACTTGAACCTTTATTTTTTCAATTAAAATGTTTTTAGATTCTATCGTTTCTTGGGCTTTACTAAAAGCTATTTTTACATCTTTGCGGTTTTTATAAATACTACTCAAATTATACGAAAAACCTAATCCAAACGTCATGGCATTGCTAACAGTTGCCACATTTTGAAGCCGCAAAGCCGTATAACCCCCAACAAGGGCTATGTTAGGAAAATAGTTGCTTTTGGTTATTTTGATTAGATTTTGATTGGCTTTTTCAAAATATTGAAATGCTTTTAAATCTTTTCGGTTAGACAACGCCACGTCATCATGTTCTATAATTTGCAACGAGGTTTGGTGGTCAAATTGGTGTACGTCTATCCCTATTTGAAAATCTTGCGGCAATTGCAACATCGAAACCAATTGATAGTTGATTACAGCCACATTTTTGTGGGCTTCCTCCAACGACAAGGCTATTTTATTGGACTGAAGTTGCACTTTTAGCAAATCATTTCGAGCAACTAGACCATTTTTTTCTAAATCTTTAAAATCCGAAACCCTTTGATTGGCACTTTTCAAATTGTCTGTAATCAGTTCTACCGCTTTTTGAGCTCTAAACAATGCCGCATAATAAGCCACAACGTGCATAGCAATGTCTTCTTTTGTTTGTGCTGTTTTCAGCTTTTCGGCCTCCCATAAATTTTGCGAAAGTCCTATACTATTCTGTATTTTGAATCCAGAAAACAAAGGCAAATTAAAATTAGCCTGCCCCAATAGCAGTTCGTTTACCACAGGACTTCCAGCAACATTGCCGCTAGAATTTGGTAATATTTTTAGGGCAACATCGGCATCCGTTAATCTCAAATATTGACCCGTAAGGGACACCTCTGGATACTGTTTGTTTTGGCTTGAGGCATATTCCAAGGCTTTGGTTTTCGCTTTTGTTTCGGCCAATTGGGCTTCAAAACTTTTGCTTATTGCCAACTGTACCGCTTCGCTCAAATCGAGCTTGGTACGCTCTTGGGCATAAACTTCGCTCAAACTCAAAAGAATAAATAAAATAAATCCTACTTTATTGATTTTCATATAAAATTAATGACTTGATGGTTTGTTGAATGTGTTGGGTTAAATCATGATGGATGTAATGTTCATATTGAGCTTCGTTTTCTAAATGCAATAACGACTCAAAAAAAGGCTTATTCATCTGAAAATGAAAATAAGTACCTAATATTGTGGGAGTTATCAAGGCAATAGTAATATTTTTTTTAAAAAATTTTAATTCCTGTCCCTCTTTAATAATTTTTTCCAAAATCCGTAGGTTATTCATCTTAACTTCCTGAAATGCTGCAATATCCATCACTCTTTTTTTGTTCGAAACTTCAAAATGCAGTATTTTATAAATACAATTGTTGCGATGGATTCTCGAAATATACAACGCAATAAGCTTTTCTATTTTCAATAAAGGTGAATGATTTTCTTTAAATAAATTCTCAATTTCTAGCTTTATATCATTGGTTCTATAAATAATAATGCCCTCCAAAAGTTTTTCCTTTGATCCAAAATAATACGAAATCATGGCTATGTTAATCTGGGCTTCCTTGGCAATATCCCTAATAGACGTACCGTCAAAACCATTATCTGCAAACAGTTTTTCTGCAATTTGTAGAATCAAAATTTGTTTTTCATGAAACATAAATCCATATTTTTTTACATCGCAAAATTAAACAAATGTTTAAATTAAACGTTTGTTTAATTTATTTTAACATTTTTTTAACACAAATTACACATGAGACTACGTCATGAAATCTATAAAATACAACTACAAAGCACATCACAGATCTCCGCTAAAAAATAAAAATTTGTGAAGTAAAAAAATTAAGTACTCACGGACTTTTTAAAATTTTAGAAGAAATTAATATTTTAACATTTTAAAAAGAAGTAAGTGCTTAATTTTTTTGTATAACAACTACTCTGTGCTACCATTTGGGCGTGCCCGTTCGTAAAACTTCGGGTCGGGCTATCTATTGCAAACAACGTTCATTGAACTCCAAATGAAAAATAATATTGTAAAATAATCTTTTTTGCACCTAAAAGAGGGGTAAAAAAGGATTTCCACTACTATCCATCACGCAAAATAACCCAATGTCAAAAGGGCTTTCCCGAAAATAAATCACAATCTTCCAAAAAAAGAGTCTCTTCAAATTCCATTTTCGAGTTACTTACT
>NZ_MUGT01000144.1 GCF_002217205.1 Flavobacterium branchiophilum NBRC 15030 = ATCC 35035
TTTAAGGGGCTGAAACAATCATAAAATGAAGTTTGTTATATTCAAGTTCTCCTTCATAAGATATTACACTTATATCTAAATAATGTCTCTTATTTAGATATAATAAAATATAATTTACAATACTAATTAATATAACAGATATAACATAAATCTTAAAAATATTATTTTCAGGTTTAAAATATTTTATAATAAAAAACATAATAGGCATTAGAAGAATAATAAATGGTGTATCTCCAATGTACATAACAAACAAAGGACTTGATATTGACATAATTAAAAAATCTTTTAAAATAAAAAAATCTGTTTTTATAAATCTAATTAAGTTGTATAATAATATGAATGTAAATGAATATATATATATATGTGAGATAAATAATAGAGTAATATTATATAATTTACTTGGCTTCATAACGACGAATAATTTTTTTATATTTTTCTAATAAAAATCCTTTACCATCAACTTTACCTTTAAAAGGTGCTGAAGTAGGTTTGTGTCTATCTAACCACAACATGAGCATTGGTAAATCAGTTCTAAATCCAGAATCCTTGACATCGCCATTCCAAGGGTCATCAAATTCTGGTGTAACTCCTAAAATCCCTCCCAATCCATGGATATGTTTTTGTCCATCTTTATTAGCCATTGCTTGAAACTTAGCTATAGTATTATCATCTGTTTTAGCATAAATAGGAACTGCAACAACACCTTGTTCGTGTTTAACAAATGCTAAATCCCATTTGTAAGCTTTTTCCATTGTATCTAATGGATCGTTTTTGTGCTTTCCATAAAACAATTCATGAAATTTGATTATGGCATAATCACAAATACCAATATTTAGTTCGCTTAAAATTATCTCAACATCATTTTCGACAAACATAAATCCACCATCCATAATTGTTAATTTATTTACTAAAGCATATGCTCCTTTTAACCACCTAGATTTATGTTTTGATTTTGCTACTTTTTCTTTAAGTAAATTATAGAAATCTGCGATTTGTCCAAATGGTCCTAATACTCCTTGATATTTATGTTCAACAATGTACATACAAGCAGTTTTCCAAGTATCGTTTTTTGCTTCTCTATCTTTTGTTAGCCAACAGCCACTTTGTAATTTGGTGTAACCCGTTGCTAATTTGTATAACTTTAAATTTGGGAATTCTCCATGAGTTGATGCTATTTTTGTTTTATTACCATTTGTTAAGAAATCAATTAACAAATCAGCATAATCTATATTCATTGCTGAATGTTTTGGTAAATAAATCCTAATATCATCATTGTCAATACTAATATAGGTTAATGAAAACTTTTTGTATTCGCCAAATGTATCTCCAAATAATAGACTTAGTTCATAGGTGGAAATTGATTTTATTTGAATTTTTGAAGTAGAACAGTCAATATCTTTTCCGCTATAAGATATGCTCATGACTGGAAAAATCTTTCCTGCTATAAAAACTCGTTCACGAATTTTTAATCTATTTGGACCAGAAAAAGTTTGATATTCTAATTTAGTTTTGTTTTTGTTGTTTTGCCTTATTTCATATAAATACTCAACAAAGTCTGTTTCTACTTCGTTAATGCCTTCAGCACTTTTTATGCCATCATCTTTAATAAAATGAAAACCATCTTCCATAAATGGCATTAGTGCCACACCAATATTCATACAAATTGGTTCTTGTAAAATATCCAAGGTTACATCTTGAAAACTCGTGTCTCCATCAATCTCTGCTATATAAAATGTTCTTCCCATAATTTATTCAAATAAAGTACTCCAAATTGATTTTTTTTCTTTTTCTATTGGTTTTCCATTTTCGTCGCAATCTACCCAACAGCTTGCTGGTTTGCCATCCATTGTAGCACCAAAAATTTGTATTTGCCCGTTTACAATATTGGGTTTTTCTTTTACATTTTCAATCTCAAGTGCTTCTTTTAGTTCTGCAAATCCTTCTTTGTTTACTTCACCTTTAAAAGTAAGTTCTTTTGTTCCGTCTTTTAAATCTTCATCATTTTTTTCTTTTACTTTTATAGTAACAGACTCGCCTTCGTCATAATTACGAGTGCGTACAAAAATACTTGCTTTATTGCCTGTAAAAGCATTTTGTATTGTTTTTTCTACATTTTCACACTTCCATTTTACATCAATAATCTGTTTTTCTTTGTCGTATTTAAACTTTCCTTTTTCGGGCAGTTTGTTCATTTGTGGTGCTTTGTATTCTATTTTATCTTTTGCAGTTATCAAGGAACTTGCTCCATAAACGTGCATTTGCTCTTTTGCTCCAAACTCGGTTTTGCCGTCTGAAAAACCTGTAATTTGTTTTTTGGCGTACAAATCGAGTTCTTTATTTGCCGAAATTTCGGTGTTATCGCCACTGGCAATGATGGTTTTTTTGCCACTGTCTTGAGAGATTTCGTTGGTTACAACGGTTTTTAAGTTTTTACCAATATTGATGGTGCTGTTTTCTTTGATAATTGATTTTTGGTCTTTGCCAACATTTGTGGTCATGTTTTCCTGCACATTGAAAACCATATTTTTACAATTAACTGTAAAAGTTTCAGGTGCAGAAATAGTGATGTGTTTATTTTTTGTGTCTAAAAATATCTCGTTGTCGCTTTTGTCTTTAATGGTTATACTCTCGTTGTCTTTGTTGTCATTAAAAACTATTCGATGTCCGCTTCGGGTATATATCGTTTTGATGTCGTTATTCGCTCCGCCACCTTTTCCTGTTTTTCCGTTAAATAAACTTCCCATTGCAAACGGACGGTTTGGGTCGTTGTAGCGAAAACCAAGCATAACGTGGTCGCCTACCTCGGGAATGAAAACCATTCCTCGGTTAGTGGGTACTTCGCCACTTGTACCTGCATCGGGTGTCATTACTCTAATCCATTGGGTTCGTAGGTTTTTGGTTTGTTGCCAAAGCATTTTTACACGGATTCTGCCTTGTCCTTTTGGGTCGGCATTGTCTATAACAATCGCTTGTTGATTTTGTGCTTGAGGGAACGCAATTTGTGGTTCGGGAAGCGTTTTTATAAATGCTGGCAAGGCTTTGAAACTGTTTTCATATTCGCCAATATCGGTGGCTTTGTGGGTTATTTCGGTAATGATGTATGTGCCAACTTCTTGGGTTTGAAAATGTGGTTTCCCTGCTTTCCAAAGTGGGTCTAATGGTGATAATTCTTTTTCTTCTCGTGCATTAACGGTTATTATGGAACCAATTTTTAATTTATTATTGCCACTTGTGGCGGTTATATAATTGGCATCTGCCATGGTTGCTTCTTGTCGCTTTTTTAGAATAGTTTCTAAAAAACCTTCGTCGCCAGTAGGTATTCTGCCATATTCTAACGATGCTGTGTTAAATAATTTTTCGGAGGCATCAAAAGCTTGGTCGCCTATTCTTGGCAATCCTTCTACTTTGTGTTGTGTTTTTGCTTGATACAATTTGTTGCTCTCTTCATTATAAGTATATGCTCCAAATTGCGTTTGTTTGGCGTTTACGCCAAGTTTAAAAGTGTATAAATCTTGTCCGAAAGTTAAAGTAATTCGCTCTTTTTCTCTGATTTTTTTTGGCTTGCCAAAAAACAATTTTTCGCTATCATAATATAGCCACTCATTATATTGTTTTGCCAATCGTTGAATAAACTGAAAATCGGTTTCGGCATATTGGGTTTGGTAGTTAATTTTGTGAGTAAATTCGGGTTGGATTTCGTTTTGAAGTTGTTCGTTGGCACCGCTTTTGATAACTTCTCGCACCATATCTTGCAAGGTGGTGTCTTCCCAAGAGTGCATTTTTGTTCCCGATTCTAACAAAATAGTTTTTGAATAACCTGTCAAAATAATTTGACTTCCTACATGGTCTAAATTAAAATCTAATTCAATATTTGTTATAATTCCGAGAAAATTATTTTTGTTTTCTAGTGCTATATGTACCACTTTCCACATCCAACTTTGAGCGTTTTCCATGGTGTAGGCTCTTGGTTTTTCGATTACCGAATGAGGAACTTTGATTGTAAAAGTGTGATGATTGTTGATGGTTTGGTGCAGTTCGATTGAAGTGAAATGGGAGATTTCTTTACGGTCAATTCCAAAAATAATTTTTTCTTTTATCATTTTTTATGCGGTTTTATTTTGCGGTTTGCTGGTCAATGGTTTCCTCCAATCGAGTCACGCAGGGGAATTTCACCCCTGCGTTCTCACGGAACCGTGCTTGAAATGAAATTCGACGTAGTCAAAGTCTCCATTCACACGGCTCTTCATAGTATTAAATCACACAAATATAATTATATTTATGGATATACCTATAACCAATGTAAAAATAAATTAGTTATTGGCTGTGATTTTGTTTCGTAATAATCAATCATCCCATTTCTGGTTGTTAATTGTTAGTAAAACTTACTATGCCTAGCCCTTTGCTCCATACTCATTACAGAAACTTCATCACTACTACGACTAGGTCTGCCCCCTATATCTCAACCACATCCTTTGTTGTCTGTTTCCTCTTGCGATTTTACAGAACGATATAGAGTTCACTTGTTCCTTAAAACAGCCTATTGATGCGTCTTGCCAACTTAACCCCGGATGCCGTGTATTCAGTAATCAGGTTTCCAATACACTCTATCATAGGTACAAACGTAACTACCTATTTTTGACATCGTCTTTTGCGCTTACGAGGCTTCATCATTGGTTCACTCACGTTCAACTCACATAAACACACCTACTGCAATCTTGTTGCCGTTTTTCTTTGTCGCTCACCACACCATAGTTTCCTAATAATGCAGCACAAAGTGGTTTACGGATTATTTTTTAATGTTTTTTTGGTATCCGTGCATCCGCTTCGCTCAAGTAGTAACTACTCCTGAAAGTCGTCACTGAGAGACCTAATCTCATCTGTTTTAAAGCATCAACAACTGCGTTGTTGTTCAAGTCACACACATGTCGCAGCTTGGCGAGGTTGCGGATTAAGGAAACCTAAACTTTCGGTTAAACACTTACTTTACAAGTACAAAACTAATTTTAAATTAAGCCTAAAACCCGCCATTTCTGCAAACTGCTGTTGGCAGAGGTATTAATTATTCGTAACAAATTCTAAATCAATAATTTCAATAATATTGTTATTTTGATCTTTAACAGTTAAATTAATAATTCCCTTAACATGAATGCCTCCGCCTGGTTTTGTACCATTGTAGATATTAGTAACTACTAAATTTCCAGAGGTCCGAAAACTTTGCCATTGTTGATGACTGTGCAAACTACCTAAATTATTATCATTGATAATAAAAGGAGATAAAGCTTTTCTGTAAATAACTTTATTATTAGTAGAATTTTCATCAAAACTTAAATTCGTGAAGTTAGTTAATGGTTGGTTTAGCTGGATTGAAATATTTCTTCCATCACCAGAAACATAATCAATATTTTGATTTCCAGAACCATTACCACCCACTTGGAAGTAAGATGATAAATAATTTGATGTACCGCCATTACTTTTCATATAGCAATAATCTCTTCCCCATGGAGACATAGCACCACATGAATGGAAAATTTTTCCTTCAATTACCCTCCTTTCTTGTGAATTTGTTGTTGAGTTAAGAATTCCACTAAATTCAATTGTAATTTTTTTAGATGTTTCATTAATTTCAAATTTATTTATTTGAAAAGAATTTAATGGTTTGTAAGTAGGTGTCTTAAATATTTTTAATATGTTATTACCAGCATTATATTTAGTCTCCTCTAATTCAAAGGAAAGTAATTGACCACCCTCGGTAAATATATATTTTAAATCATAAAAATACTCAGCAATATTTCCATTTTTTACTGATATAGACGCATAACCTTGATAATTAGTCCCTAAAAGCGTTAAACCCGTGCCATTATTAATTGATTTGTATGTTTTTCCGTCAATTTTAAATTCAATTAACTCATTAACTTTCTCATTTACAGCTTCCTCTTGAATAATATCATCATCTTTAGAGCAAGAAATTAAAGAAATTAGGATTAAAAAAACAGCTATTATTTTTGCATTAGTATGTTTCATAATTATTGTATTTTAAGTTTTTTTTTGTCAATATCTCTGCCAATCGAGTCACGCAGGGGAATTTCACCCCTGCGTTCTCACGGAACCGTGCTTGAAATGAAATTCGACGTAGTCAAAGTCTCCCTTCACACGGCTCTTCATAGTATTAAATCACACAAATATAATTATATTTATGGATATACCTATAACCAATGTAAAAATAAATTAGTTATTGGCTATGATTTTGTTTCGTAATAATCAATTATCCCATTTTTGGTTGTTAATTGTTAGTAAAACTTACTATGCCTAGTCCTTTGCTCCATTTCCATTACAGAAACTTCATCACTACTACAACTAGGTCTGCTCCCTATATCTCAACCACATCCTTTGTTGTCTGTTTCCTCTTGCGATTTGGCAGAACGATATAGAGTTCACTTGTTCCTTAAAACAGCCTATTGATGCGTCTTGCCAACTTAACCCCGGATGCCGTGTATTCAGTAATCAGGTTTCCAATACACTTGGTCATAGGTACAAACGTAACTACCTATTTTTGACATCGTCTTTTGCGCTTACGAGGCTTCATCATTGGTTCAGAGCTACGCTCGCCTCCTTCTAAATAATGTGTTTTTACACATTATTTCTCGGACATGTTCAACTCACATAAACACACCTACAACAATCTTGTTGCCGTTTTTCTTTGTCGCTCACCACACCATAGTTTCCTAATAATGCAGCACAAAGTGGTTTACGGATTATTTTTTATTGTTTTTAGGTATCCGTGCATCCGCTTCGCTCAAGTAGTAACTACTCCTGAAAGTCGTCACTGAGAGACCTACTCTCATCTGTTTTAAAGCATCAACAATTGCGTTGTTGTTCAAGTCACACACGTTTTGCCGCTTTGCGAAGGCGGGGATCTTTAGCACTAAACTTCATTATATGCATTAAGCTTGAATTTGGCACTTCACTGTCATAAAAGCACGAAACCCCCGCTTTTGCCAAGCCGCTGTTATAAGCAGTTTTTTTAATATTTATCCTTGTAAGGGGAACTCTTTATTTGTAAATCAGAATTGTAGTTTTTCAATAAATCAAATTTTATGCTTTGAATTTGTGTTGAACTAAGAGGACTTCTTGTACAAATTATGTAAGCTTTTTTATTTTTACTTTTGAAGTCAGCTGATAATCGTTTGATTGTTGCTTTAATTTGATTTACAGCATGAACCAAGTCTTGACCTTTAAGTTCAATATAAAACTCTATTCCTTTAGCCAACAACATATAATCACATCTTATAGTTTCGTCATTTATTTCACATCCGTCTACAAGTACTTTAGTTGAAATAACTTGATCAATATTTTCAAGAGTTAATTTACTTTTCTTCTCCTCAAATGTAAATAATTTCTGAGATGAGTCTGTTCTACAAGTCATTTGAAAAATCAATATTAAGAAGTTTATCAAATTCTATTGAAATTTCATCTGATACTGAATCCAATATAGTAGGTGATATAAGTTTTGATTCTTTTTCAATTAAATATCTTTGTTCATTATTTCTTAATGAATAAACACTAAACATATCACTTTCTAATTGTTCTTTTGTAGGAATAACTTTATTTAATTTATCGCTTTTCTTTCCTTCTAATTTCAATTTATTTTTAATGTTTCCAGAATAAATTAAATTATTGAAAGAAGAAAGTATGTAAGGACTATGGGTTGTAACAAATATCTGAAATTTGTTGTCAGTACTATTAAATGTACGAGCCAATAGTTCTACTATTCGTTTTTGTGCAGTTGGGAATAAATGAGCCTCTGGTTCTTCGATATAAAGTGTAAAACCTCCTCCTACAGAATTAATTCTCGTAAGAGTTTTAAGAATTATTATTAAAGGTAGAGTTTCTTGTTGTCCAGATGAAGCATTTGTTAAATTTACTTTTCTTTGGTCTTTGTGAACTAAGTAATCTTTCTCTTTTTCTCTCACATAAGTACTATTCAACACTTGTGAAATTAGTTCATCATACTCTTTGTCGTTTTTTTCATCTGATAAAATGTCATTATAAAAACGTTTTAAGTTCTCATAAAAAGAACCAAATTCAATAAGAAATGGGTCTAAAGACCTGTTATCGCTTAAAAAAGAAAAAATGCTACTTTGTATATTTGCAAAAAAACTTCTACCAGCTGGAATAAAAAATTGGTCAAACGTAGATAGACTTCCTAATTCATTTTTGACACAACTTTGAATTTTTTCATTAATTTGTCTTTTAGTGCTAAAATTAGGAACTTTTCTATTTTCCAGAATTTTAGCTTTTTCATCTTGATAAATCTTTTTTCCTTTTTTTAGTACAGCCTTAATATTATCAGAATAGTCAAAATTTATTTTGTTATCAATTTTTTTGATAAATATAGAAGTGTTTTCGTATGAATATGAAATAAAAAAATCGTCTTTACTCCAAGATTCTTTAGGAAAAAAGTTTATAAATGTTTCTTTTTGTTTTTGATCTAAATCTCTTTTAGATTCTTCATTTTCAATGCTTTTTATTGTCTCATTTATGAAGTTTTTGAAGAAATAAAGTAATTTAACTGTTATGCTTTTTCCAGAACCTTGTGGTCCAATAAGTATGTTGATTGACTTAAAATCAAACTCCATATTATTTATTCCTCCAAAGTTTTCTATATATATTTTTTCCACTTTTATTTTAGTCTTTTAATTTTCACAAAGTTACAAAATAGAATTTAATGTTCTGCCGTATGCTTTTTAAAATTGCCTATAACTAGTAGATATACGA
>NZ_MUGT01000145.1:0-1186 GCF_002217205.1 Flavobacterium branchiophilum NBRC 15030 = ATCC 35035
TTTTTATAAATAATATATGAAAGCAAGTAATCTATTCAAAGCCTTTTTTGAAAACGAAAAAACTTCGGGTTTTATCTTAATTTGTTGTACCTTACTTTCGTTATGGCTAACTAACGTTGTTTTGGGCAGCCAATATGGTTACTTTTGGCATCAACCAATAGGAAATCAATCACTAGAATTTTGGATCAACGACGGATTGATGACTATTTTCTTTTTATTAGTAGGATTAGAATTAGAGCGAGAAATATATATTGGCGAATTGTCCCATTTCAAAGACGCTTTGTTGCCCATTTTTGGTGCTTTGGGCGGTATGATTTTTCCAGCTGGATGGTATTTGTGGGTCAATTGGCACACCGAAACTCAAGCTGGTGCTGGTATTCCAATGGCCACCGATATTGCTTTTGCACTTGGCATTTTGTCATTGTTAGGCAAAAGAATTCCTGTTTCGCTTAAAATATTTTTAACTGCTTTGGCCGTTATCGACGATTTGGGCGCCATTATCATCATTGCATTGTTTTATACCAAAACCATTTTTTGGAATGATTTAATACTTGCACTAAGCATATTTGTGTTGTTATTGATATTCAATCGAATGAAAATCAGAAACTTAATACCTTATTTAATTGGTGGTGTAGCCATGTGGTATTTCATGCTTCATTCGGGCGTTCATGCCACTATTACTGGCGTTCTATTAGCGTTTGCCATTCCTTTTGGCAATGGCGATAGCCAATCAACGTCATATATTCTGCAAGATTTTCTTCACAAGCCTGTTGCTTTTTTGATTCTTCCCGTATTTGCATTGGCCAATACTGCCATCAGTTGGAGTACTCCAATTAGCCAAATTATAACTGAAAATTATAGTCTTGGAATTATCATAGGATTGGTTTTAGGCAAACCCATGGGTATATTTTTATTTTGTTTTGTAGCTGTAAAAGCCAAAATTTGTCAGTTACCTTCTGATTTGAATTGGAGCATGATTTTGGGGGTTGGTTTTTTAGGAGGCATCGGTTTTACAATGTCAATATTTATTACGTTGTTGGCCTTTGATCAAGTCATGTTGGTCAACAATGCTAAATTCATCATTTTGATAGCTTCTTGTGTGGCTGCAATTATTGGATTTGTATATTTAAAATATGTTACCCAAAACACCACAACACCCGATGAATAAAGTAATTCATTTTTTGAA
>NZ_MUGT01000145.1:1196-4690 GCF_002217205.1 Flavobacterium branchiophilum NBRC 15030 = ATCC 35035
TTATTTTTCATTGCCAAAAACCCTGTTTTCTGTGCCTTATTCTACCGTAATCGAAAGTAGAGAAGGCGAATTATTGGGAGCCAAAATAGCGTCTGACGGGCAATGGCGATTTCCAACACAAGACAGTGTGCCACAAAAGTTCAAACACTGTTTAGTTTATTATGAAGACGAATATTTTTATCGCCATTTGGGCATCAACCCCATAGCAATGGTACATGCGTTGCAACAAAACCAAAAAGCGGGCAAAGTAGTACGGGGTGGCAGTACCATAACCCAACAAGTCATTCGCTTGTCTAGAAAAGGCAGCAAAAGAAATTACTTAGAAAAAATAATGGAAGCTATTTTGGCAACCCGATTAGAATTGGGGTATTCCAAAAATGCCATTTTGGATTTATATGCTGCACATGCCCCTTTTGGAGGCAATGTAGTAGGGCTAGAGATGGCATCATGGCGGTATTTTGGGGTTCGTGCCCATCAATTGTCGTGGGCAGAAAGTGCAACATTGGCCGTATTGCCCAATGCACCAAGATTGATTTACCCTGGAAAAAATCAAGAAAAATTAAAAACCAAGAGAAATCGTTTGTTGCAAAAATTATTTCAAAATAATATTATTGATAACCAAACGTACCAACTGGCCCTAACAGAACCATTGCCTCAAAAACCTTTTCAATTGCCTCAAATTGCACCACATTTTTTGCAATATATAGCACACGAAGAAGGAGATTTGCGTGTAAAAACAACCATAGATTATGCGTTGCAAAACAGAGTCAATCAAATGGTTAGTTATTATTACAACCAATACAAGCAAAACGAAGTACACAATATGGCTGTATTGGTCATTGATGTACAGAATCGGCAAGTTTTAAGCTATGTTGGCAATACACCAACCGATCGATTTCATCAAAAAGATGTTGATATTGTGCATGCTGCCCGAAGCACAGGAAGCATATTGAAACCTTTTTTATATGCCTCTATGTTAGACGATGGAGCCATTTTGCCACATACCTTAACACCCGATATTCCTACGCAAATAGCGGGTTATACGCCACAAAATTTTAATCTTACTTATGATGGTGCAGTACCGGCAGATAGGGCTTTGGCTAGATCGTTAAATATTCCTGCTGTTTTNNTTTGAATTATTTTGAAAAATCGAATGGAAAATACCGTACCAAAGAGTTTGCTGATTTAACGTATGTGTTTGATAAATCTATTGATTTTGGTACCGAAACAACCCATAAAAATATTGTAGGGGCAGGAGCCATTTGGCTTACATACCATGCCATGCAAGAAGTAAACAGACCCGAAGGAGACGAAGCCTGGAAATTTTATGACAGCTCATTGCAATTGGCTTGGAAAACAGGAACCAGTTTTGGAAACAGAGATGCCTGGGCAATTGGAACAAATGCCCGATATGTTGTGGGCGTTTGGGTAGGAAATGCTACAGGCGAAGGCCGACCTTTGCTAACAGGAGTTGCTAGTGCTGCCCCACTACTTTTTGATATTTTTAATGTGTTGCCCAGACAAAAATGGTTTAAAACTCCTTATGCCGATTTGACTCAAGTAACGGTTTGTAGTACGAGCGGCCATTTGGCACAAGACCATTGTCCGAAAGTTACGCAATGGGTACCTACAAAAGGCAAATCTACTACTGTTTGTCCGTATCACAAAATTATACATTTGGACAAATCTGCACAATTTAGAGTCAATTCCAGTTGCGAAGCCATAAATAATATTGTTTCTAAAAGTTACTTTGTTTTGCCCCCCGTAATGGAGTGGTATTACAAGAATCAGCACATTGATTACAAAGCATTACCCCCATTTCGGGCAGATTGTTTAGCAACAACAACTATGGATTTTATTTATCCAAAAAACAATACTAAAATTTATTTAACTAAAGATTTTAATAGCCACATCCAACCTGTAATTGTAAAAGTGGCTCATTCCAACAACAACATGGAATTGTATTGGTATGTTGATGATGCGTTTAAAGGAACCACCAAAACATTTCATGAAATGTCTTTAGAACCCGTTTCGGGTTGGCATAAAATAACCGTTGTGGATGCACAGGGCAACGAAATTAGTAGAAAAATAAACATTGTAAAAGAATAGCATGATTTTTATAGTAATCCTTTATGGCTTGTTTATGGTACAGCTTATTTTTGGTTTTTCAAAAATAAAAAAATTTGCTCCCATCTCATTTGCCGAGCCAAAAACGACATTTACCATTATTGTCCCTTTCAAAAACGAGGCAGCGCTGTTGCCCCAACTTTTAGATTCTTTTTCTAAACTAAATTATCCCAAAAATTTGTTTGAAATTATTGCCATAAACGATCAATCAACAGACCATTCGGCTGAAACATATCATCATTGGCGAATGGCAAACGGGTTAATTCAAACAACACTTTTGAATAGGGTAAAACTCTCGAAATCGCCAAAAAAATCGGCCATTTTGCAGGCCATACCCATTGCAAAATACCAATGGATTATAACCACCGATGCTGATTGTATAGTACAACCAAACTGGCTTTTGACATTTGACACTTATATACAAAATCATGAGGTAAGCATGGTGGCTGCTCCAGTTTTGACAATACCTCAATCTACCTTTTTATCTCATTTTCAATACATTGACATGCTTAGTTTGCAAGGGACAACTATTGGTAGTTTTGGTATTGGGGAAGGTTTTATGTGCAATGGAGCCAATTTTGCTTATACTAAAAAATGGTTTGAAGCGCTCAATGGTTTTGAGGGCAACACCGATTTGGCAAGTGGCGACGATGTGTTTTTGCTTCAAAAAGCGTTACAAAACAAACCACAAAAAGTAGGTTTTTTGAACAGTAAAACGGCTTTGGTACAAACCAAGTCCGAAAAATCATGGCACAATTTGATACAACAAAGAATCAGATGGGGGAGCAAAAGTAGCCGATATGCTATACCGTTTTCTAAAGAGCTTGCTGTTGTGGTATTGCTTACCAATTTTGGATTTGTGTGCAGTTTTGTTGGCTGTATTTTTGGGTATTATTCTTGGCAACAATGGCTTATTTGGCTTTTAGTCAAATGGAGTTTTGATATGGTGTTGCTGCTTCAAACCTCAAAGGCAATTGGTACAAAAAAATGGATTTTTCCTATTATGAGCAGTTTGTTTTACCCGTTTTTTTGTAGCTATGTCGGTTTTATGGCCGTTTGGGGTCGATTTTCTTGGAAAGGTGTGTCCTATTCATGTAAAACATAAATACTATTTGCTCCATTTGGAATACCTTTGCTTTTTATTAATTTCAAATATTAGACTTCATGACAATTCAAGAACTGACCACTATCGACGAGATGCTCGAACAATTTGAACTGATACAATTACTTTATCCTAAAATGAATAGGACTACATATCGGGAACATTTGCAGGCCATGTTGCCCAACGGCTACTCGCAAATAGCCCTATTTGACAATCAAACCTGTTTAGGATTGACGGGCTGTTGGTTTTCGACCAAATTGTGGAC
>NZ_MUGT01000145.1:4913-5377 GCF_002217205.1 Flavobacterium branchiophilum NBRC 15030 = ATCC 35035
ATGATATAATAGGAACTACCTATACAATACCATAGTATCAAGTAAGATGTCCATTGGATTCGCCTCATATTTTTGATGGTATCACGTTCAATACATGTAGCCTTGTGCCTTTCTAATTTTAAAGCCAAAAAGATGAGAAAAAATTTATATTTTTTATATTTCTAATTTCAATTTCTTCTTTTTCGCAAAATAATGTTATTGATGTTTTAAAAACTTTTACTGTAGCAAACAAAGAAGTGAAAATTAAGGTTGGCAAAAAACAAAAATATGTCCTAAAAAAAGATATTTTTAAAAGAATTAGTAACCAATGTAAGATAATTGGAATATATGGTCAAAATTCAAAAAAATCCTTTTACAGTTTGGTTCGTTTAGCTAACTATAACGAATATGATTTATACACCGTAATAGCTAATAATATAATTTATTCCAAGTCAAATGACATAACTCCAAATTCATTTAGTTAT
>NZ_MUGT01000146.1 GCF_002217205.1 Flavobacterium branchiophilum NBRC 15030 = ATCC 35035
CTAATTTCTAACTTCTAACCTAACTCCTCACCCAATTTTCTAACATTTTCTTTCCGTTTGGTGTCAAAACACTTTCGGGGTGAAATTGAACACCTCTAACATCAAAGGTCTTGTGGCGAAGTGACATGACTTGTCCGTTTTCGTCAAAAGAGGTGGCTTCTAAACAATCTGGTAAATTAGCGTCCACCACCCAAGAATGGTAACGACCTACTTCAAATTCATTTTCCAATCCTTCAAAAAGCAATTCGTCATTGACTGATTTGGTAACGTTGGTAGCCACTCCATGATACACTTTATCCAAATTGGAAAGCGTGCCACCATAAACCTCGCCAATGGCTTGTTGTCCGAGGCATACACCAAAAATACTTTTGCTTGCCCCATATTTTTCAATCACTTGTTTCAATAAACCCGCTTCCTCTGGAATGCCAGGCCCTGGCGATAGTAAAATTTTGTCAAAATGAGCAATGTCGTCCAACTCAAATTCATCGTTTCGATACACGGTTACTTCGCAGTCTAAATCTTCTAAATAGTGGACTAAATTGTAAGTAAAGCTATCGTAATTGTCTATGACTAGGATTCGCCCCCTAGCCCCCGAAGGGGGAACAGTTGGCATCGCATTAGTAGTAGTATTGTTCATTGTTGTTGTTTTTTTATTTATTTCAATTCACTTCAAATTCCCCCTTCGGGGGTTAGGGGGCTTATATCCTTTCCGCCAAATCCAAAGCTGTATTCAAGGCCCTTAATTTGTTATACACTTCTTGCATTTCACTTTCTTCATCCGAATCGGCTACGATTCCAGCACCCGCTTGACAATGCAATTGGTGGTTTTTGCTTAAAAAAGTTCGAATCATAATCGCATGATTGAAATTCCCTTTGAAATCCATAAATCCAATGGCACCTCCATAAAAATTACGATTGGTTTTTTCATAATCTTCAATCAATTGCATGGCACGGTGTTTTGGCGCACCACTCAAAGTGCCCGCCGGAAAAGTATCGGCAACCACCTGCATCGTGGAGGCTTTGTCGTGTAAATGACCTGTAACTTTGGATACCAAATGAATCACATGTGAAAAAAATTGTACTTCTCGGTATTTTTCAACTTGTACACCGTGTCCGTTTCGGCTTAAATCATTTCGAGCCAAATCGACCAACATTACATGTTCGCTATTTTCTTTTTTGTCTTCGGATAATTGCTTGGCCAAAACCGCATCTTTTTCATCATCGCCAGTTCTCTTGAAGGTTCCTGCAATCGGATGAATTTCTGCTTTACGGTTTTTGACAATAATTTGGGCTTCGGGTGAAGAACCAAATATTTTGAAATCGCCATAATCAAAAAAGAAGAGGTAAGGGGAAGGGTTGATGCTTCGCAAGGCTCTGTAAACATTGAATTCGTCGCCTTTGAATCCTTGTGTAAAACGTCTGGATAAAACCAATTGGAACACATCGCCGCGATAACAATGTTTCTTAGCCAATGCCACATGGTGTTTGAATTCGTCGTCGGTTAAATTTGAAAATCCTTCGCCGTCTTTTGCAAACGAATAAGATGCTATATTTCGAGATTGTAATAATTGTTCAATTTCGCCAATATTATTTTTTCCATCCAAACTATGACAGAAAATATAGGCCTCGTTTTTGAAATGGTTGATGGCAATTATATTTTGATATACAGCATAATACACATCGGGAATGGTGTTGCTATTTTCTTTTTTGGCAATGCTTACTTTTTCAAAATATCGTACTGCATCATAAGAAATATAACCAAATAAGCCGTTATTAATGAATTTAAAATCATTCTTTTCGGATTCAAATTGTTCCGAAAACGCTTGAATTACTGCAGGAATATTGGTTTTGGCATCTATTGCCATTTTTTCAATGCTTCCGTCAGGATAGTTTTTGATAATCGTTTCGTTTTCTATTTTGAAAGAAGCAATGGGGTTGCAACAGATGTATGAAAAACTGTTGTCGTTTCCGTGGTAATCGCTACTTTCTAAGAGTAAACTATTGGGGAATTTATCACGAATTTTCAAGTAAACACTCACGGGCGTGATGGTGTCGGCTAGAATTTGTTTGTATTTTGTATTTAAAATAAAAGATTTCAATGTTGTAGTTGTTTAATGTTAAAAAAAATAAAGGCTTGTCGTGATAGACAAACCTTTATAGATATTTAGTATTTAAAATATACTTATAGGATATTGCTTCACGACGTTTGACGTAAGTTGCTCCACCACCAAATATTGTTTAAATTGTACATTTTCTGAATTTTGTTTGATGCAAATTTATAATGTTTTTTTATAGCATCAAAATAAATTTTTGTTTTGATGCTCTTTTTAGTTATTTTGAAATTTTTGAGGATTTTTTCCAACAATTCGTTTAAAAATCCTACTAAAATATGATAAACTCTCAAATCCGCAATGATAACATACTTCAGATATCGTTTTGCCCAATAGCAACTGGCTTTTGGCAAGTTCAATCCGATATTGATTTAAAAAAGCCGTAAAAGTTAATTGAGTATGTTTTTTAAAATACCTATAAAAATCTTCTTCTTTTAAAGCTACTTCTTGAGCAATTGAAGTAATTGAAATAGGATTTTGATAATAATTTTCGATATATCGATTTATTTTTTATTGATTTCTTGCAAAAACAGTTTTTTTAGATGATATTGGATAAAATAATTTTAAAATGAAGTAAAAATGAAAATGATTTTGCTATATCAAAACCCTTTTTAAATTAATATGTATTCTTCGATTTTGGTTATATTGTTGCTTCCAAGATTTACAATTAAAAAAAAACCTTAAATATTTTTCAAAAATAATAAAAAAATAAAA
>NZ_MUGT01000147.1 GCF_002217205.1 Flavobacterium branchiophilum NBRC 15030 = ATCC 35035
TTAAGGGGCTGAAACACCAACACCCGCTATATTATATTTAAAAGACGAATTTGTTGTTCCGTTCCAAAAAACAGTGCCATCAGAAGCTATATAATTTTGAGCTGTATTTTGATTTAAGGTGATACCATATTTCAAAGCTAAATACGAAATAATCTTTTGTCTATCAACAGATTTAGAAGCATCATAAAGGATGACTTCTGATATTTCTGACCCTGCTAATAAATTATCCGTTGAACTCACTTGTCTAGAACCAATCAAAGGTGTAGAAGTATAAGATGGAATATCTGTTGGACTATTTGTAGAAAGTCCATTCAATTTGATGGTTTGAGTACCTGTTTCACTCATATCTGCATTCATTAAAGTATAAGGAATACTGTTTGCAGAAGCAATTCCAGTAGCAGTACCTGCTGTTCTGATATAAAAATTACCACCTTCTGTATGAAAGAAGTAACTTGCGGCTCCGCTAACTTTATCTCCTAGTACAGCACCCGATGCACTTGCACCAGTTGCATTTACAATTTTGGCCACAGAAAAGGCATCAACATGAGTGATAGAAGTGTTTCCAACAAATAAGGAACTTCCATTAAACCCAACTGAAGGATTAAAGTTTGCGCCTGTTAAATTGGCTGTTGGTGTTCCTGTAATACTAAAGGTGTTTGTACCTGTTAAATCCAACCAACTGGTAACTGTACCCGAAGAAGGTGTCAAATCAGCATCTGCTTTTACCCATAAATTCATATTGGTATTGATTCCTCCAGGAGCTATTCCATTAGCCAAAGCCATATAAAAATCATTTGCTAATTGAGTAGCACTTACAATAAACTCATAATACGAAACTCCTCCTGAAGTAACTTTTGAAGCCTGTGGAGCAATGTAGGTATTGGTTGTTGAACTAGCCGTAGCACTAAAAGTGCTCGTACTACTTAATATAATTTTTGGTGTAGTCGATCCAAAAAACATGGCAGATGGAATTAATACTCTTGTATCCTGTGCATAACTGCCTGTATTGTCCACAAACCATACTCTGGACGATCTGGAAAATGCTGAAGCATCGCCAAAAGTATCACTAAAAGAGGTAAACCCAGTCAAATTATTATCTCCCCAAACTAAAAATTGGTTGTTTGCGCTTATATCGGTCGTATTGGCAGCATTAGTAGCTGCCAACGAGGCAGTACTCATAATAACTTGATTACCCGAATTGACAGACTTGGATTGTTTTTGATGCAAATCTGAAAATGCATCCTTGCCAATGCCCGCTATATTGTTTTTGTAGGTAGCATTTGCTGTGGCATCCCAAACCACAATACCGCTAGACGATACGTAATTTTGTGCCGTGGTTTGGTTCAAGGTATAGCCATATTTCAATGCCATATAACTTTCTATCTTATTACGATCTACACTATTCAAAGCGTGGTTTTCGTTATAAACAATCACCTCGGGAATCCCTCCAAAGTAATGTTCATTTCCTCCTGTCGCCGCCGACACGTTGTAGCCCTCGGAACCTATCACAAATGTGTTGTCGGTTATATCGCCAGAGGCATTGCCAGAGGCTATCAACTTCCCGTTTAAGGATAGATTATTGCCATTTGTTGCAGACCAAAACATACTGATTCCGTGTGCTGGTAAGCTCTGAACGTTATAAATATCGCTAAATATTTGACCTCCAGATCGCCACATTTGATAATTATCCGTTGCTTGAGACAAATTCGGATTGTCGTCGCCAAAGCCCGCAATGGTTTGCCAAGTTCCTGTTGTTGCTGTAGCACTTCGGGCTGTACTGTACAAAGATCCTGCCGTAGCATTGGTACCCATTATGCCCGTTAATTTATAAAAATAGGTTTGATTGGTCGGTTTGAAATCAAAATAAGGATTGAAGTTGAAATCATAAACCCCATTTGTGGCACTTTGTGTCAGTACAGGCTGGCGGCTTGCCGCTGCTTGCACTACATGGTTCCCATTTATCGACGCATCGTTCCATTGTGCTCCACTCGATACTCCATCATTGGCCTTAAACCATGCTCGCAATCCTGTAGCTACTCCTCCTGGTGCCGTAATGGAACTGATTGTGAAATAAAAATCAGACGATACTTGACTTGCCGTGAGTTTGTATTCATAATAACTCAATCCATTTACTGTTACCGTGGCCGTTTCGGCTGTTATATACGTATTGGTGGTGCTACTTGATGTGGCACTAAAGCTGCTGTTGCTGCTCAAGATCAGCTTGGGTTTGTTCGCTCCTCCATACAAACTCGTGGGTATCAAAATCCGAGTGTCTTGGTTGTAACTTCCCGTGTTGTCGGCAAACCATACTCGTTTTAATCGGGAGTAAACACTCGCATCGCCAAAACTGTCGGCAAAGGCTACTGTGCCTGTTTGGTTGTTATCGCCTATTACCAAAAATTGTTTGTCGCCACTAACGGCAATACTGTTGCTCGCATTCGATGCCGAAACAGCTCCTGTACTTACTATAACTTGTGATCCTGAATTTATCGACTGGCTTTGTCGTTGTTCTAATCCTGAATCATCATCTCGTCCCAAGCCGAAAATATTGTTGCTAAAACTAGCATTTGTTGTAGCATCCCAATAAACGCTCGCATCTGATGCCATATAATTATAAGGCAACGTTATCCCGTATTTTAATCCCAAATAGGATTCTACTCGTTGGCGTTCGTTTGACGAATTGGTATTGTTAGGATACGATACCAACTCGGCTATCTCGTTGCTTCCAAAACTATTGGTACCCTGAGCTCCAACCCAAAAATTGTAGGAAGCACTAGCTCCTACAACTGTAGATCCGGTCCATGTGCTATTGGCCGATGTCCCATTGATTCGGGTTAAAACACTACCATTGGTTATTCCTTGGGTGCTTTGCAAACGAATGGTATTGATCGTAGGGGCCGAAATGTTGGAATTTCTATTGGCTATCATATCAAATCCTGTATGACCGCCTATATTCCAAGTGCCGCCTGATCCGTCGGAATGGTTATACAACACCGAACTCGTACTCTTGGCTCGATAAACAATATAGGTGGTACTAGAATATGGATCGCTACCCGATATCAAGCTCGTACGATTGATCAATCCTGTACTCAACACATCATTTGAACCATCAAATCCAACCGTAGCATTGAAATTAATCAAATTGCTAGAAGTATTATAAACCGGGCGTGAGGCCGTTGTCGATTGTGTCAAATGTCGGGCATTACCCGATTGATCATCCCATTGAGACACCCCGGTAGCATTGGTTACACCAACGTTGGACTTATACCACAATGATGCCCCAGATACTCCGCCAGGAGATTGGGCTGATATATTATTACTCGTAATCAAGAGCAAAACTATTATTTGCAGAAAAAATATTTTTTTTAACATTTTATAGACTATTAATTTTTTTTTACCAATACCTACTTGAACATCTTGATGTTTTATTACTATCATAAACTAAATGAAAAATTACATGCTTTAATTACATTTTGCTATATAAATACTTTTAAATAAATTATACGGATTTTCTTGTTTTTTTAATTAATAAATAAAATAATCATTATTTTTATTCAGTAATTTTTTAAAAAAAATTGAAATTTACTTTAGTATTTAGAGTGTAAAATTAGCATTTTAAATTATATAAATAAAAAATAAAATAAAAAATTAATAAAAAAAATTAAAATTTTGATTATCAGATACTTATATTTAAAAAATAAATTATTTTATGAATTTTTTATAAATAAAATCTACTATTTTTAATTTATGATTTAAAATTCATCAAGACGAAACGTTAGTTTCAACCGTTGAAATACATTTTAAAATATAACTTTCAAACACTCCTTTTTTCATTAAAAGGCTAAAAATAGAAATATTTTTTATGCTATATATTTCATATTAACCTATCATTTCAAAACTAATCAGCTATTAATTTTTATCTTTTTTTAAGAACCTCTTAATATAAAACATGTACCTTTGCATTTCAAATTAATTTTATTTATACTAAGAAAACTATGTTCAAAAAAATTTTAAAATATGCAAGTATCATATTGGTTCTATTATTTGGTCTTTTGCTATTACTCCCTTTTGCATTTCAAAATCAAATCAAAGATAAAATTACAGATGCCATTAACCAAAAAGTAAATGCACATGTGAAATTTGAAGATGCTTCATTGAGTTTTATAAAGAATTTTCCAAATGCTACTGTACAACTCAATCAATTAGTCATCATTAATAAAGCCCCTTTTGAAGGTGATACCTTATTATATGTAGAAAAATTGAATTTGAAAATGGCATTGACTGAAATATTCAACAGTAAATCCGAAGCCATAAAAATAGATGGTTTTAGTACGGCGAATGGCTTTGTCAATGTAATTGTAAATGAAAATGGTATTGCCAATTATGACATTGCCCTAAAAACCCATGCACCAACTACTGAAACAGAAAAAAGCGAGCCTTTGAATTTAAAAATTGAGAATTATGCTATTGAAAATTATAGCATCAGGTATTTTGATCGAAAATCAAAATTAAAAATGATTATCAAAGAGTTGAATCATCAAGGCAAAGGCGATTTCAAAGCAGCACAATTGAATTTAGACACCCAAACAGCTGCTAAAGTTTCGTTTGAAATGAACAACGTTAATTATATGAATAACATGGCTTTATCGTTGGAGGCCATTTTAGACATTGATTTGAATCAGAACAAATATACATTTAGAGAAAATAAAGCCAAAATCAACGAGTTGCCACTTGAATTTAACGGATTTGTCCAAATGTTATCTGATGCTCAAGTGTATGATTTGAAATTTAAAACACCCTCTTCGTCTTTTGAAAATTTTTTGGGGTTAATCCCTACAGCTTATGCTGCTACACTTGATGGCGTAAAAACAACAGGCGATTTTACTGTAGAAGGTTTTGCAAAAGGTTCCTTAACAAAAACCACTATTCCGCAATTTAGTGTGGCCATTCAATCCAAAAATGGTTCATTTCAATATCCTAATTTGCCCAAATCGGTTAAAAACTTAATCCTCGATACAAAAATCATCAATCAAACGGGGTTAATGGCCGATACTTTTGTCAATTTAGACCAACTGTCATTTCAAATAGACCAAGATGTATTTTGGGCAAAAGCACAGATTAAAAACCTCAATACCAATCCTTTAGTTGATGCTGCTATAAAAGGCACTATCAATTTGAGTAATTTTTCTAAAGCATATCCTATTAAATTAGACCAACCTTTGACGGGGGTTCTACATGCCGATGTAACCACTAAGTTTGATATGCAATCTGTTACTAATAACGATTATCAAAATATTTACAACGCTGGTACTCTGCAATTAACGGGTTTTAATTATAACAACGCTGGTAAAAACATGGCTATTCAAAATGCCCAATTGCAATTTAATCCAAGTCATATCAAGCTAATAGATTTTAAGGCTACAACTGGCAAAAGCGATATGTCGATTTCGGGTGTATTAGAAAATTTTTACGGATTTATTTTCAAAAAACAAGAATTAAAAGGTAATTTTAATTTGTTTTCAAATGTTTTGGCTGTATCTGATTTTATGGAAACGGCTCCCACTACTCCATCCGCAACAAATTCGGACAAATCAACCCCAACAAATACTAAAACCCCAAATGGCAAAAGCACGAAAATTCCATCGTTTTTGAATTGTACCATTTCGGCAAAAGCCAATACCATTTTGTACGACAATTTGACTTTGAAAAATGCTTCGGGAACCATGACTATTGCCGACCAAAAAGTAATACTTCAGCATATAAAAACCAATATATTTGGGGGTGCTATTGCTTTTGACGGTAGTGTTTCAACAAAAGGTAAAACACCTGTTTTTGATATGAATTTAGGATTAGATAAAGTAGATATTTATCAAACATTTACCTCGTTGGATATGCTCAAAAAAATAGCACCATTGGCAGGAGTTATTAACGGGAAATTTACTTCAAACATCAAAATAGATGGTTTACTAGACGCTCAGTCGATGACGCCAAATTTGAATACGCTTACAGGTGATTTATTAGGCCAATTGTCATCGGCGGTAGTAAATACCAAAAATGCTACTTTGCTCAACAGCTTATCTTCAAATATCAAATTTTTTGATGTTAATAAAATAAACCTCAACGAAATCAAAGCATTGATCAATTTTAGTAATGGAAAAGTAAACATCAAACCTTTTGATATTAAATATCAAGATATAAAAGCCACCGTTGGCGGCACACACGGGTTTGATCAGTCGATGAATTATACTATAAAGTTTGATGTTCCCGCAAAATATTTGGGCAACGAGGCTCAAGCAATATTGTCAAAATTAGGGTCAAATGACGTAGCAAAGCTTCAAAATATCCCAATAAATGCCTCTATTTCGGGCCATTTTTCTAACCCAAAAATCACCACAGATATTAAAGCTGCATCTACTGCTCTAGCTACACAAATAGCCAAACAGCAAAAAGACAAACTCATTGGCAAAGGCACTTCAGCCTTAAATGATTTGTTGAATAAAGGCAAAAAAGACACCGTTAATAAAAGTAAAACCGATGCCCAAAAAGCAGACATTATCAACAAAGCGGGTGGGTTGATCAATGGTATTTTCAAGAAAAAATAATTGCTCTTGTAATATAAAAAAAGGCTGTCAATATATTTGACAGCCTTTTCTTTTTATAAAATTATTGGCTTTCTGATTTATAGAGTTAAATACCCGTATTTTACAGAACTGCCCAATTTACAGCGTACTATATATTTGTTATTTTCTACCTTTACAAAGGTAGAATTATCTAAAGAATATTTGCTTGGCAACACATTTGAAAGCGGTGTATTACTAATTAATTTTCCTGTTTTGGTATATTTTTGAATCACAGGAATTTTACTTTCATAAATACTTTTGTGTTGGTTATACAACAAGGTAACACCATCATTGTTCACTGTGTACATATAGGACAACAAATCGCCATTGTCGTTTACTGATGAGGGATTGCTTATCTTGATACTGTGTAACCATTCCAATTTTCCAGTAGCATTGTCTATTAAACCTACTTCTATTCCATCGTTTGAATAGGTGTAATCATTAATAATTTTCATATTGGTTTGAGCTAACGGACGTCTTTTGCTCATTACAAATAAATGATCCATCAAGGCCCATGTTTTGTCTCCAGAAACTACAAAATTCTTAATATTCAAGTCATTTATTTTACCCGTTTCATTTAACGTAAGGTATTTTCGTGTAGCTTTAGCATCAAATTTTGCACAAAGCACCCCAAGGCTATTTACACCATCTGAACCAGAAAAGGAAACACTAAATTGAAAATCACGTGAATTTTTATCCGTATATAAACCATGAATGTAAAAATCGTTGGCGTCAAATTGCCCTTTGATTTGATGTATTTGCAAATCGTTATCCAATTTTAAACTTTCTTCTACAACGGCATCTGTGGCAGGATTCCAAACATATAACGATTTATAAGGTTTCACTTTTGGCAAATCAATTTCTTTAATCATAAAAACAACACCTTCATCCGAAACAAAAAGTTGTTGATTGCCAGATTGTTTGGATGAAAATGTAAATTCATATTCTTTTTCTTGTACAACTTTACATGTTTTATCGAGTAGTGTAAACGTAATTTTCTGATTGACTTTTTTGTCATAAGAAGGTACTTTTAATGCTACATAAAAAGCTTTATTGGGTGATTGAGCCACATAATAATCGCCCGGATTGACCCCATTTTTACCAGGGAAAGAAGTAATTAAATTGTATTTTGATTTGTTTCCAGTATCGATATTGGACGTGTTCCAAAATAGTTGGTTCATTTTGGTGCTTCTATCAAATTCGGTAACAAAATACACAAAGTTTTTTTCGTTTAAATGAAACAAATCAATTAATGTTTTCATATTCAATCCCATAACCGGTTGTTCCAAAGAGGCATTAACAACTTCACTTTCAAAATCATCTTTTGGATCAACAATATCAACAATAACATCTTTGTTGAAAGTATCTTGATTGTATTTGGTTTTGACCTTAAACAACCGACCATAAAAATAATGATCTATTTTAAAATCGGTTTCATTTTCGACAGTGGCAGTTCCTTCACTCCATCTAAAAGTTTGTGCAAAACCCGTTGTTGCAACGAATAATGCTAGAATAATTATTTTTTTCATAGTTATTTATTTTCTTAAATAGTCAAAAACTTTAGTTTTGGGTTAATTAAAACAAATTTATTCAAAGATAATATAATTTCCTTCTCTCAAATCAATTTTGTATTTCACTTTAAATTCTTTTCTTTTTGTGGATTTACTTGTTTGTATTATTCTTCTTTTTGATGGAAAAACAATGATTGCATGTGAAATAATATTTGAAAACGATATTTTATCGTTGTAAAATTTATAGGTACTTTCTAGTTGCTTATAAGCATTTATTTTATGATTGTTCTTGGTTTTGTTGTTTTTCGCTACTTTTATTTCGCAAAAATAAAAATCTAATTTATTGAAAATAACATAATCACATTGTTTTGCGTCTTCAAATTGCATGACACAAGCATCGTTTTGAATAAAATAATAAGGAAAGCTACAACTATTTTCAACATGCAAGTGATTTTCTGCTGTTTTTGAAACAAATTTTGCTTTTTTAGTGGTTTGATCTTCAATTACATACAAATGTTTTTCATTGATTTCCGTTACACAGCCCCGTTCTTGAATTTCTGGAAAAGCTTCATGAATTACTGCAATCATACCTCCAATAATTTATCAAATTCATCTGAAAAATCATTCGAAATACTATCAATCATATTTTCTTTGATTTGCCCCAATTTATCATCCATTATTTTATAAGCTTTGCCGTTTTTTAATTGGTAAGCAATGAATTTTTTAGGATTGAGCCAAGATTCTTTTTTAATGATTTTAGCGACTTCTTTGGGTTTGGATTGCCCTTTGTCATAAGCCAATAACAAATTATTTAACGAAGCTAATATAAATGGACTGTGAGTTGTTAAAATCAAATTTCTTCTTTCGGTTAAACAATTTTTAATCAAATAGCTAATCAATTCGTGTTGGGCTTTTGGATACAAATTCAATTCCGGCTCTTCGACCACAAAGTTGAAATTGTAGTTGTCTTTTAAGGTATTAGCATATTCAACAAGAAGTAAAATTGGAATAATAGATTGCAAGCCTGAAGCCGACTCTAATAAATCTATCTTTTCGGTTTCATTATGATAAATATAAGATGTTTTTCCTTCTCGTTTGTATTTGATGTTTTTGTCAATAATATTTAAGGGAAGCTCTTTTATGGTTTGAATCGCTTTTTCATAATCTTGCCCCGAATTTAATAAATGCTTCGGAATTTGAACATTATTATTGATTAAACCAAGGGTATTTTCTGCAATTAAATGGAGAAAAGCTCTCTCGGTTGGGATAAAAATGGAATGAATTGTGCTTGATTTCCATCTTATTTTTTCTTCATTTACTTCTGAAAATTGTATGGATTGATATTGAAAATGTATAGTGCCTTTTATATATGAAATACTGCTTTCTTCATTCAAATACGAATAAATGGAATATTTTTTTAATGCTTCTTCAAAACTTGCTTTGTCTTCTTCTCTAAAATCCACATCCTCAAAAATAGAAAGCAATTTGGCAAGTGTACTTTTACCAGAAGCTTGCGCTCCGATAAAAGTAACCATGTCTCTAACCTCAATTTCGATGTCTTTTAGAGGGCCAAAATTTTTAACTATAAGTTTTGCTTTTTCCATCTTTCAAAGATAAGGGTATTATTTCCCTAAATATTCCACATTTTTTTGTTCGCCCACCACTTTCATCAAGCCGTGTTTTGCGATGCCTTTGCTCGCAGCGTCCCATTTTTTGCCGCTTAAATCAGCTTTTATTTTTAAGTCGACAATAGAAATTCCTTCGTTAGCTTTTAAAATTTCGATAATGTGTTTTTCGTCTTCGGTCAATTCAGGACCTTTTTTCTCTGGTCGCATTTGCGGGAAAAACAATACTTCTTGAATACTCGGATTGTTGGTCAAAAACATGATTAATCTATCCATTCCAATTCCCAAACCAGAGGTTGGTGGCATTCCGTATTCTAATGCTCTTAAAAAATCTTCGTCAATTATTCCATTGGCTTCATCATCGCCTTTTTCTGCCAATGCCATTTGGGCTTCAAAGCGTTCACGTTGGTCAATTGGGTCGTTCAATTCAGAATAGGCATTTGCGATTTCTTTTCCGCAAACCATCAACTCAAAACGCTCGGTTAAATCTGGATTATCACGGTGCGATTTGCACAATGGCGACATTTCTTTTGGATAATCGGTTATAAATGTAGGTTGAATGAAGTTGCCTTCGCATTTTTCGCCAAAAATTTCATCAATTAGTTTTCCTTTACCCATGGTTTCATTCACTTCAATTCCCATGGATTTTGCGGCTTCACGCAATTCCTCCTCTGTTTTACCTGTAATGTCGAAACCTGTAAATTGCTTGATGGCATCAGTCATCGTAACTCTTGCATAAGGTGCTTTAAAATCTACTTGATGCTCGCCAAACGTAGCTTCCGTTGTGCCATTTACTTGCATGGCACAATATTCTAGCAAGTTTTCGGTCATGTTCATCATCCAGTTGTAGTCTTTGTAGGCTACGTAGATTTCCATAGCGGTAAATTCTGGGTTGTGCGTTCTGTCCATCCCTTCATTACGGAAGTTTTTCGAAAATTCATAAACACCATCAAAACCACCTACAATTAATCTTTTTAAATACAATTCGTTGGCAATTCGCATGTATAACGGAATATCCAAACTATTGTGGTGTGTAATAAACGGACGTGCCGCAGCTCCACCCGGAATGGATTGCAACACCGGAGTTTCCACTTCCATGTAGCCCGCTTGGTTGAAAAATGTTCGCATGGCTGCAAAAAGTTTTGTTCTTTTTACAAACACTTCTTTTACTTGAGGGTTCACCACCAAGTCCACATATCGCATTCTATACCGCAATTCGGGATCGGTAAAGGCGTCAAAAACACGACCTTCGTCATCTGTTTTTGGCAATGGCAACGGGCGAAGCGTTTTGCTCAAAAATGTAAATTGCGAAACACGCACGCATTTTGCACCCACTTGCGTGGTAAACAAAGTGCCTTCAATGCCCACAAAATCTCCCAAATCGGTTAATTTTTTAAATACTTGGTTGTATAGTGTTTTGTCGTCGCCTTCGCAAAGCACATCACGGTTTACATACAATTGAATGCGGCCATCGCTGTCTTGCAATTCGGCAAAAGACGCTTTTCCTTGATCACGAACACTCATCAATCGACCAGCCAAAACTACTTTTTTGCCTTCTTCAAAATGCTCCTTCACCTGCTTTGAGGTGTGATCCACCGGAAATAAATCGGCAGGATACGGGTTGATTCCTAAATTTCGTAAAGCGTTGAGTTTGTCTCTTCTAATGATTTCTTGTTCTGATAATTGCATGATTGTTTATTTTTTTTAACCGTGCAAATATAAATTAAAATGTAGATAGATTCCAATTTCAAAAGAGGTTAATTGTTAATGACTGTTTGAAATACATACCTAAATAGTCAAAGTGTTTCATTTGCATTGCGTTTATGGGATTTTGTATGAAATGGAACTCGCAAAAACGCAGTGCTTCAATGTAAAGCATGAATCAAGTTTTATTAAAAAATTATGACCAAAATAAATTGATTCCTATTGCTTGATTTTTAAACTCAAGAATTTTGGAATTTATACCAAACACTCCTATAAAATAGCCCAATCTGCTAGCTCTTTTTCTCCAAATATTTCACAAAAAAATAATTACGTAGCCCAGCTATGAAATGATTTTTTTTATAAAATCTT
>NZ_MUGT01000148.1 GCF_002217205.1 Flavobacterium branchiophilum NBRC 15030 = ATCC 35035
GTAATATGTAAATACTAAAACTAATTTCACCTAAAATAATAAAAATTTTATTACAAAAAATACTTGTCAAACTACCTTTATTATTGGCCATTAAAATGATTATTGGGACAAACAGGATCGTTAAAAATCCGTTATGTAGATGAAAATAAGTATTGTAGTATAAAAAAAGTACCAAAACCAAAACTAATAACATCAATTTTAAATCCCCATTTTTCGGTAAACGATGTAAGTATTTGATAAAATATAAACCTGCAACATTACCCATTAAAAATTCATTCAAATGAAAAGGAGGCCAATAGAACCCAAAATAATGACTTATAGAAGGATAGCCTTTGTAATAGGTAGAAGTTACATATAAATGAAAAAATATTTGGCTTACTACAAAAAAGATAAAGGCAACAATTGCTATTTTATGGAAATATTTTGGTTTGGTATAAAATCGATTGAAAGCAAATGGAAATAGGAAATAAAACAATATTTCTACTGTAATTGACCAGCTTGGCGAATTAAAACACAATGCTTTAGACGGTATCCAGGCTTGAATTCCTAGAACATTATAAGCTAGTTCGTCCCAAAAAATGGGATGTTTTTTTATAGTTTTATATGTTAAAAGCAATAATATTCCTATAAAAAAAATCGGAAAAATTCTAGCAAATCTATTCTTATAAAATTTGAAATAACCGATATTATTCTTGTTTTGATAGGCAATAATCAAAACAAAACCCGATAGGATAAAAAAATAGCTAACGCCTACATTAGCTTGACCTAATACTTGCCAAACCCATGGAATATTGTATGGATAAACATTTTTACCATAATGGTATATCACTATTGAAATGGCTGCTAAAAATCTAGTAAAGGTTAGTTGTTCTACTCGCATTGGTTATTGAAAAAAACGGCAAAGTAATTAAATTTTTTATTTAACATTTAATATTAT
>NZ_MUGT01000149.1 GCF_002217205.1 Flavobacterium branchiophilum NBRC 15030 = ATCC 35035
TTTAACATTTAATATTATTTACTTTATTATTTAAAATGTATTTTTGTGTAGAATTTAGATGTAAAATAAATAGATAAATTCTTAATTTAATGCATTATAAATAGTCTTATATTTCTAAATAATAATAAAATATAATATATAAATAAATACAAAATGAATTGGAATATTTTAGAAAATTTAACTCAGTTAGAGCAAATTAAACAAGAATCATTTGAAAAAAAAATGCTTGTTTTTAAGCATAGTACACGTTGTATCGTTAGTAAAATGGCTTTAAAACAATTTGAAAAAGATTTCAATTTAGACAACAGCATAACACCTTATTTTTTGGATTTGATAGCAAACCGTCTCATTTCTAATCAAATTGCTAAAGATTACTCCGTAGAACATCAATCACCGCAAATTATATTGATTGAAAACGGAAAAGCCATTTTCAACGCATCTCATAGTGAGATAGATGCCTTAGAACTTGCAAATATATAAAAATTTGTATGTTTATGGAAATAATGTATTGATTTTTTGCCATAATACAGCATCAAAATCAGAAAGTGCTGCATTCACATTGTCTGCAGCATTTCCCATTCTTATCACTACCATTTTTTTACTTGGCACAATATATATTTTTTGGTCGTTTTTGCCCAAAGCCATGTATAAATCGGTTGGTGCTGTTGGAATTAAACTTCCCGTAAACTGCCATTGGGTTTGTGGCAAATGGTAACTTGGTTTGCCATTGAGCCACCACAAATAGCCATAAGACAAATTGATATTTTGAGATGGTTGGATGGCTTCAGACCAAAAAGATTCATGGACAATGGATTCATTTTGCCATTTACCATGATTATACATCAACAAGCCAAAACGGGCCATACTTCGGGTATCACTCCAATATATTCTTAATCCATCGGCTGTATTATTCCATAAGCCAGTGGTACTCATTCCAATTTTATTCCGTAATTTTATATTAAAATAATTATTCCAACTGGTATTTGTTGCATTACTTACAACATCTTGTAGTTTTACATACACATTATGGTATGCCCACCTGCTTCCAGCATCTGCAACATATTGCAAATTGGCTGGCAAAACCACATCTCCTAAGCTGTCATCTAGCCCAGATGTCATATTCAGCAGGTGCTTGCAAGTGATTAAATTTTCTTTGGCAACAGGTGCAGCGGTCCATCCTACACCCAAATATTGAGACACCTTGTTGTTGATGTTGATATAGCCTTCTTGTTGGGCTATACCCGTTAGGGTACTCGTGAGTGTTTTGCCAGCACTAGCCCAATACCATAATGAACTTGAGGTATGGCCATCAAAATATTGTTCTAAAACGATACGTCCGTTAACTAAAATGATAAATGATTTGGTATTTTTACTTTGTAAATAATCCAACAAAGGCACTACGGCTTGGGTATTCCAACCTAAGGCGGTTAAAGATTTGGTTTCCCAATTATTTTCGCCTATTGGCGGAAAATATAATGACTCTTCTGCTTGTGTAACTTCTGGATTATTTTCATTACTACACGCTAAAAGGATTAATAAACAAAAAGTTATAAAATATTTCATATAGTAAGTTATGTATTTTAAGTTAACAAACTAAAAAAATAATGAAGTTTTATTATTAATTCATTATAAATAAAAATAATGTAATTTTAAATTATTTTTTTAATGACCCTTAATTTATGTGTATGTCTGTTTTGTTGAGCATTAAAAATACCAAGATGATCAAGACGATCAATTCTTACTTTGCCACTAGCATGAATGATGTAATTGCCCTCCATGATGATGCCAACATGGATAATATTTCCTTCATCGTTATCAAAAAAAGCCAAATCACCCGCTTGACTTTCTTCAATAAAACTTAAAGCTTCGCCTTGTTTGGCTTGTTGCGAAGCGTCTCTTTTTAACTTATGTCCATTGAGTTTATATACCATTTGAGTAAATCCAGAACAATCTATGCCAAAAGGTGTTTTGCCTCCCCACAAATAAGGGGCATTCAAATACATATACGCAGTTTTGATGATATTTTTTTTAGCTTTTTTACCGAAAATTTTATTGCCTGTAAATTCATATTGATCCGTATTAATCGAAGGTTCGTCTAAAAAAGATAATGAAGCTCCTAAAGTTATCGGTGTCAAAAATCCATTATTGCTAGAAATATATTCGACCAAATCTGCGTTTAGTATTAATTTTTTTTTGGTTAATGTTTTATATTCTAATTCTGTAATGATTTGGAATTGTTTTAGGTCTATCCATCCTTCATAATCGTCAAAGGCCAAATGAATTTTAACCCATTGATTTTGAATGTCCAAAACTTTAAAATGTTCGCCAAACAGCACTTGCGAAACCATTTCGCTTCTGTCGTTGGGTTCACATCTTAATGGGACGTTTGATAAATTACAAATTCCAAACATTACATAAAATTTTTATTTAAACATTTAATATCTTTCAATAACAATTGCCGAAGCACCACCACCACCGTTACAAATGGCTGCTGCACCAATTTTTGCATTATTTTGTTCTAAAACATGCAATAAAGTTACAATAATTCGTACACCAGAACAGCCCAGCGGATGACCTAATGATACTGCCCCACCATTTACGTTAATATTATCGGCTTGAAGGCCTAAAATTTTTGCATTTACAAGTCCAACAACAGAAAAAGCTTCGTTAAATTCAAAATATTCTACTTCTTTCATTGTAATACCTGCTTTTTCTAAGGCTTTTGGAAGTGCTTTTGCAGGAGCAGTAGTAAACCATTTTGGTTCTTGTGCTGCATCTGCATAGCCTTTGATATAGGCCAAAGGCTTTAAGCCTAATGCTAAAGCTTTTTCTTCTGTCATCAAAATAACGGCTGCTGCACCATCATTAATAGTCGAAGCATTGGCCGCTGTAACAGTACCGTCTTTTGTGAAAACAGGATTTAACTGCGGTATTTTATCAAGTTTTACGTTGGTAAACTCTTCGTCTTTTGCAAAAATGATGGGTTCCCCTTTGCGTTGTGGAATACTGACAGGAACAATTTCATTGTCAAACTTACCAGCTTCCCAGGCTGCTGCCGACCGTTTGTATGATGTAATCGCAAAATCGTCTTGCTCTTGTCGGCTAATTTGGTATTCAGTTGCACAACTATCTGCATGAACCCCCATAGCCTGTTGATCATAAGCATCTGTTAATCCATCTTTTTGCATGCCATCGACCATTGAAGTAGGGCCAAATTTCACTCCATTTCGCATAGCAACGTAATGTGGAATAAGACTCATATTTTCCATGCCACCCGCCACAATGATGTCGGCATCGCCAGCTAAAATGGCTTGTGCACCTTGCATGACAGCTTTCATTCCAGAGGCACACACTTTGTTGATGGTTGTAGCAACCACTGTATTTGGAAGCCCAGCTAAAAGTGCCGCTTGTCGGGCTGGAGCTTGTCCAACACCTGCTTGCACTACGTTGCCCATCAAAACTTCATCTACCAATTGTGGGTCTAATTGGATTTTGTCTAAAGCTCCTTTTATAGCTACTGCTCCTAATTGTGGTGCCGAAACTGTTGATAAAGCCCCCATAAAACTACCAATTGGTGTTCTTACTGCTGAAACGATTACAATTTTTTTACTCATCATGTTCTAATTTAATGTTATAGGTTATTTACAATACTGTTAATAGTATCATAATGCAATTTTTTGGTTATTTGAATTGCGAATTTAATAAAAAAAACATCAATTTAAACTATAATGTTAGGAATTTTTTATTGATAAAAAATAAAGACCACCTATAACAAAAAAACCTTCTCGAAATGAGAAGGTTTTTGTGAAGGCAGAAGGATTCGAACCTTCGACCGCCTGCTTAGAAGGCAGGTGCTCTATCCAGCTGAGCTATGCCTCCATTTAGTTTAAAAAAAGTCGGGGTGGCAGGATTCGAACCTGCGGCCTCCTGCTCCCAAAGCAGGCGCGATAACCGAGCTACGCTACACCCCGAATATTAATTTTTTGCGGAGAGTAAGGGATTCGAACCCTTGGTACAGTTTCCCATACGCATGTTTAGCAAACATGTCCTTTCGGCCTCTCAGGCAACTCTCCAAACTCAATGATCGTAATTCTTTTAAGCGGTTGCAAATATATATACTTTTTTTGTTTGAAACAACAAAAAAATCATTTTTTTTTGTAATTTTGTTCTTTATTCAAACGAACTTACTCATTTACAAGCTTATATATGTTTAAAAAAATCAAATCTTTTTTACTGATATCCCTTATTATGCTGCCTTTTTTGGTGTTTTCTCAAATCAAAAAATCAAATTCCAAAACTAAATCGGCAGAAAAGCTACTTAAAATTCCAAAAAACGATTCTACTTTTGTCAATATATGGGACTTTAGCAAAGATTTTGTGTTGGAAATGAAATATGCTACCCATGATAATTTTTTAAAACAACAAGTATATGATTGTGAAGTTTGTTTATTGAGATATAAAACAGTTGTTGCCTTGCTCCAAGCACAACGTTATTTTATGGAACGAGGCTATAAAATCAAACTTTTTGATTGTTACAGACCTTTGGATATTCAAAAAAAAATGTGGAAAATTGTACCAAATTCCAATTATGTTGCCAATCCAGTTCGAGGTTCTGTGCACAATAGAGGTGCAGCAGTTGATTTGACTTTGGTAGATTTTTGTGGTAACGAGTTAGAAATGGGTACAGCTTTTGATTTTTTTGGTCCAGAAGCGGCACATGATTATCAATTATTGACAGAAGAAGCGTTGTGTAACAGAAAAATGTTGAAAAAAGGGATGGAATTACACGGTTTCAAAATTTTTGAATCGGAATGGTGGCATTACAATTTGGAAACTGGATTTTCAGAAAAAATTTCTAATTTTAAATGGAATTGTAATTAAATATATTATTATTTTTAAATATCATTCAAAAATACCAATAATATATTATTGTGAAAGATGTAATGAAAAGATTTAAAACACAAATTAAGCGTTAGTAATACATACAAATTAAAGTTTATTGTATTTTTTAGATTTCATTATAAGGTCTAACGCTTAATTTAAGTTGAAAAAAATGGCAGAAACAGGATGTATTTCTTGCTATTTTGGATAAGATTACTGTCCTTGTTCTTGCTTTTTGCGGTCTGCTACAAATTGAGTTAATTTTTTTCCGTAAGTAGATTGGGCAACTTTTGGTGTCATCGATTTTTGAATGGTGTCCAAATATTTCATATTGACGTCATAAATTTCAGAAAGTGCGATATAAGGAGCTACCTCATAATCACGATGATTGATGGCAAAATTTACGGTATATAAATATTTTCTAATCAGGTTTGCATTTTGAACTGCATTGATACTGTCCACTTTTTTGGTATTTTTTGTTTTGGTAGCAAAAAATTTTTCTTCTAACAAATTCAAATGTTCTTCATTGTATTTTGATGTTATTTTTTTATGTTCAACAAATAAATCATTGTTTTTAGACCCCGTTACTTGGGCATCATACAAAAATTTGTCGAGAGTAGTTTCGATAGTAATGTTGCCTGGTTCTGCAAAAAACAACAAATTATTATCTTTTGAATTGGTAACGCCTCTGTCTAAAAATAAGTAATACATTTCTGGCGAGTCAATTTTTAAATGGCTTTCAAATGTATCATTTCCATCTATTTTAATGGTATCTAAAACAACCAAACTGGTATCTACTACTTTTTGAATGTATAAAGTTCCATTTTTCAATCCTTTTATTTTACCTGTAATATGTAAATTAGTATCAGATTTTTTTTCGTTGCAAGCCCAAAATAAAAACAAACCAAAGGTTAGTAATATAATTTTTTTCATTTTTAATGTATTTTTTAATTTTGTGCAAATGAATAAAAAAAATGCTAAACCCAACCTATTTTATGGATTAAAAATGCAAATAATACCTCTAAATCGATTGTTTTTGGATTTTTGTAACAAATTTTGAAAAAAAATGATAAAAAAAAGGGTTCATTTTTTTAATTAAATAAAAATAAAAGTAATTTTGCGACCATGCAAGAAAACGTACTTATCCTAGATTTCGGGTCGCAATATACCCAATTGATTGCCCGACGAGTTCGCGAATTAAACATATTCTGCGAAATATTTCCTTATGACAAAATACCAAGTGATTTGTCTTCCTACAAAGCAGTAATATTAGGCGGAAGCCCCTTTTCTGTTCGAGCAGCAGATGCTTTGCACCCCGATTTGTCTCAAATAAGAGGCCATTTGCCTTTGTTGGCTGTGTGTTATGGAGCACAATATTTGGCACATTTTAGTGGAGGCGAAGTGGCTGCATCCAATATTAGAGAATATGGTAGAGCCCATTTGCATTATATCAAAGAAAACGAATTGTTTTTTGAAGGAATTTCTGAAAATTCTCAAGTTTGGATGAGTCATTCAGATACTATTAAATCGTTGCCTACAAATGCTATAAAACTGGCCAGTACTCATGACGTAGAAAATGTAGCTTTTCGTATAGAAGGCGAAATGACTTATGCCATACAATTTCATCCAGAGGTATATCATTCTACAGAAGGAACTAAAATGTTAGAGAATTTTTTGGTTAAAATTGCAGAAGTGCCTCAAAATTTTACACCAAATGCTTTTGTAACCGATATGGTTGCAGAATTGAAAGAAAAACTTCAAAATGACAAAGTGGTTTTAGGGCTATCGGGTGGTGTAGATTCTACGGTGGCAGCTGTTTTGTTGCACCAAGCGATTGGTAAAAATTTGTATTGTATATTTGTAAATAATGGTTTACTACGCAAAAATGAATTTCAAAAAGTTCTAGACCAATATAAAGGAATGGGGCTCAATGTAAAAGGAGTTGATGCAGGCAGCAGATTTTTGAATGAGTTAGCGGGTGTAAGTGACCCTGAAACCAAACGCAAAATCATTGGAAGGGTTTTTGTAGAAGTTTTTGACGACGAATCAAAAATTATTGAAGATGTAAAATGGCTCGCACAAGGAACCATTTATCCAGATGTTATTGAATCTGTTTCGGTAAAAGGCCCATCGGCTACAATCAAATCGCATCACAATGTGGGTGGTTTGCCTGATTATATGAAGTTGAAAATTGTAGAACCCCTTCGTATGTTGTTTAAAGACGAAGTAAGAAGAGTAGGGGCCACATTAGGAATAGATCCAGAGCTTTTGGGGCGTCATCCGTTTCCAGGTCCAGGACTTTCTATAAGAATTTTAGGAGATATTACTCCCGAAAAAGTTTCTATTTTACAAGAAGTTGATGCCGTATTTATTGAAGGTTTAAAGTCGTGGGGATTATATGATAAAGTATGGCAAGCAGGTGCTATTTTACTGCCAGTTAATAGTGTTGGAGTTATGGGCGATGAACGAACTTATGAAAAAGTAGTTGCACTAAGAGCTGTAGAATCTACTGACGGAATGACTGCCGACTGGGTACACTTGCCTTATGATTTTTTGATGAAAATATCAAATGATATTATTAATAAAGTTAAAGGTGTTAATAGAGTGGTGTATGACATAAGCTCTAAACCCCCAGCAACTATAGAATGGGAATAATATAAGAGGATCTCATATAGCCAATCTACAGTGTTTTTTTGCTGAAAATAAAATATAAAAAAATATTTTGTTGATCAGCAACGTAAATATTTTTTGAATATTTGTGTGTAAAATAGAATTTGATTAATCGCTATATCATTTCTGTTAGTAGATGGGAACATCTATTTTTAAAACTTACCTGCTGTATTTTATTATATGGTAGGTTTTTTTTATTTTTTAAAATTATTAGATATTGACTAATACCAAATATACCTATAAAATAGTCCAATCTACTTGTTCTTTTTTGCTAAAATTATTAAAAAAAAATAGTTCCGTAGCCCAGCTTTGCAACGATT
>NZ_MUGT01000015.1 GCF_002217205.1 Flavobacterium branchiophilum NBRC 15030 = ATCC 35035
AAGAACCAATAGATTGGGCTATTTTATACCAAACACTTCTATAAAATAGTCTAAAAATGTAAGGCTATTTTTTTTCAAGATTTTATAAAAAAATCATTTCATAGCTGGGCTACGTAATTATTTTTTTGTGAAATATTTGGAGAAAAAGAGCTAGCAGATTGGGCAATTTTATATGAGTGTTTGGTATTATATGTATATTTGGTATAAATCTTACACTCCAAAAAAACCATTTACAATACCAACTTGATTAAATCCTCAAAAAAAACAAACTTTGATTGCTTGCTATTTTGTAGCTATGGCTGTTTATATTATATTTGCAAATCAAAATTAAAAAATCATGTTTAGTAATTTAAGCGAAAAATTAGATAAAGCCTTTCACGTATTGAAAGGACACGGAAAAATAACCGAAATCAACGTAGCCGAAACCCTCAAAGAAGTAAGAAGAGCCCTGCTGGATGCGGATGTTAATTTTAAAATAGCCAAAGATTTTACTACAAAAGTAAAAGACAAAGCCATTGGTCAAAACGTATTAACAACCCTACAACCAGGACAATTATTAGTCAAATTAGTCAAAGACGAATTGACAGAATTAATGGGTGGCGATGTAGCTGGTATCAACCTTTCGGGCAATCCTAGCATTATTTTGATGTCTGGATTACAAGGATCTGGTAAAACAACTTTTTCAGGAAAATTAGCCCATTACCTCAAAACCAAAAAACACAAAAAACCACTTTTAGTAGCTTGCGATATTTACAGACCCGCAGCTATCAACCAACTACACGTAGTGGGAAAACAAATAGATGTTGAAGTATATTCTGAAATTGGAAACCAAAACCCTGTAGAAATTTCGCAAAATGCTATTAAATATGCAAAAGAAAAAGGGTTCAACGTAGTCATTATAGATACCGCAGGCCGTTTAGCAGTTGATGAGGAAATGATGACCGAAATAGCCAATGTTCATCAAGCCATCAAACCAAATGAAACCTTGTTTGTGGTAGATTCCATGACGGGTCAAGATGCCGTAAACACCGCAAAAGCCTTTAACGACAGATTGAATTTTGACGGAGTTATTCTTACAAAATTAGATGGAGATACCCGTGGTGGTGCGGCTTTGTCTATCAAAACTGTTGTCAATAAACCCATCAAATTTATAGGAACAGGCGAAAAAATGGATGCCTTGGATGTATTTTATCCAGAACGTATGGCCGAACGTATCCTTGGAATGGGCGACGTGGTATCGTTAGTAGAAAGAGCACAAGAACAATTTAACGAAGAAGAAGCCCGTAAAATTCAGAAAAAAATTGCCAAAAACGAATTTGGTTTTGACGATTTTTTAACCCAAATTCAACAAGTGAAAAAAATGGGTAATATGAAAGATTTGATAGGCATGATACCAGGAGCATCAAAAGCCATGAAAGACATAGAAATTGAAGACGATGCCTTCAAACATATCGAAGCCATTATCCATTCCATGACACCAATCGAACGCAAAAAACCAGCCATAATTGATGTTAAAAGAAAAACAAGAATAGCAAAAGGATCGGGTCGCAAAATAGAAGAAGTAAATCAATTGATGAAACAATTTGACCAAATGAGCAAAATGATGAAAATGATGCAAGGACCAGGAGGCAAAAATTTAATGAAAATGATGGGCAACATGAAAGGCGGAGGAGCCATGCCAAGATAAATAATATAAACACAATGGTTGAAAAAGACTAATTAAATTTTTTTCAACCTTGTTTCATTTTAAACTAATAAAATACATACAAAACACTGACATGCTGTTTGAAGAGTATCAATATTTAGGCACAAAGCATACTTTATTGTCTTGGATTAATCAGTTTATTACTAAAATTATAAACGCTGCAATTGATGCCTTTGCTGGATCGCAATCTGTTGGGTATTTATTGAAACAACAAGGATGCAAAGTAATTACTAACGATTTTTTAAATTTTAATAATCAAATTGGTAAAGCTTTAATTGAGAACAAGTCCACCAAATTAGACAAAACAGATTTAGATATTCTTTTTCACCCTTCAAAAAACAAAAACGAATTTGAATTATTTGAAAGTACATTTACCAATGTATTTTTTTAAAAAGAGGAGGCACAATTTTTAGATAATTTCAGAGCAAATATTCCATTATTAGAAAATGAGTTGAAACAAGCGCTTGCTTTTACGGTTATCAATTGAAGCATGACCCGAAAAATTATCATGGCATTTTGGTCATACACAAGCTTTGGTTTATGCAAAGGACCCAGAAAGAATCAAACGTAATAGGAGTTTAATTAGACCCGTGAAAGAAATTTTTGAAAATTTACTTCCAAAATACATCGAAGAATTGGAAAAATTAATTTCAAAGTATAGAAATATAACAATTGAAGCAAAAACATATCAAACGGTAGAGGTGGAAAAGGAAGCATTTCGTTTCAAGTAATTATAAAGAATTAGTAAATAAAGGCCTTTAATTATTGGAACAAATTACATAAAAATGAAGAACTCGAAGCGTTTAGTAATGATAGTGTACGGATATTATATTTGTTACAAAATAACAAAATCAACACCAATAACAACAATTAAATAATAAATTTGAATCATTTATTTACATACTAAAACCTAAAATAACATGCAACTATTAGACGGGAAAAAAATATCAAACGACATCAAAAATGAAATCAAAGCCGAGGTTGATTTGATGAAAAAAAACAACGAAAAAGTGCCACATTTGGCAGCTATAATCGTAGGAAACGACGGAGCAAGTCTAACTTATGTGGGCAGCAAAGTAAAGGCTTGCGAAAAGGTGGGTTTTGACTCTACTTTGATCAACATGCCCAATACCACATCAGAAATTGAGTTGTTGAAAAAAATTAAGGAACTCAATCAAGACGATCATATTGATGGATTTATTGTACAACTGCCTTTGCCAGAACAAATTGACACTCAAAAAGTGCTTATGGCCATAGATCCTAGCAAAGATGTTGATGGTTTTCATCCTGAAAATTTCGGAAAAATGGCTTTAGATATGACTACATTTATTCCTGCCACACCATTTGGTATCATGGAATTGCTCGAAAGATATAAAGTAGAAACCAAAGGAAAGCACACCGTAGTTATTGGACGAAGCCATATTGTGGGCAGACCCATGAGTATTTTGATGGGACGAAAAGGTTTTCCTGGCAATTCGACTGTAACTTTGACTCATAGTTATACCAAAAATATCGAAGAAATTACCATTCAGGCAGACATTATTATTACGGCTTTGGGTGTTCCTAATTATCTGAAAGCCAATATGGTAAAAGATGGTGTTGTAGTAATAGACGTTGGCATTACAAGAGTTGAAGACCCCAATTCAGAAAAGGGATATGTTATTACAGGCGATGTAGATTTTGAAGAAGTAAGCAAAAAAGCTTCGTTTATTACCCCTGTACCAGGCGGTGTAGGCCCTATGACAATAGCCATGCTACTAAAAAACACGCTTTTGGCACGTGATTTAAGAAAGTTAGCCAAAAATTGAACTATATAAACCGCTAGAGTAAATATCAAAAAAACAGTTCATTGAAATAATAATGCAACTGTTTTTTTTATAGAAAATACATCACTATTAATATAAATTTCTTAATTTTACTTCATTTTTATAAGCTTTTTACTTTTTAATGATTTTGCTTTTTTTATTCTGATTTAAAAGGATTAAAACAAAGAATAAAGGAAAAAAGTAAAAAAACCTATGCCTTTTTTTACGGTACTATACAAACCAACTCCTATCAAGAAGCCAATTAATATAGCATTGGTAATTTGAGTAGATTTCATTTTTTTAAAAGCCTTTAGTAATTCAGCGTCATTTAATGCTGATAAATTATCCTCTTGCATCTGTCTATTTTATAATATTTGTAAATAAAAAAAGAATATTCGTAATATATATAAATCTAAAAAACCAATACTTTGTATAATCAAAGTATTGGTTTTTAATTTTTAACATGCTATAAAATTCAAAAATATTAACTTTCTAAACTATCTTTCATGTTTTGTATGTAAGCAGCTTTCTGAATTTTCATTCTATTGGTTACAGATGGTTTAATAAAAGCTTGACGTGCTCTTAATTGACGAACAGTTCCTGTTTTATCAAATTTTCTTTTGTAACGTTTCAACGCTCTATCTATATTTTCTCCGTCTTTAATTGGTATAATTAACATAATTTTGACACCTCCTCTCGTTAAGGTTGCAAAACTACAACTTTATTTCTAATAAAAAAAATAAATCTTTGATTAAGCAATTTAAAATATAATTATCGTATTTAGTAAGTAAAAAAAAACAATTTATAAATATAAAATGCTTTTTATAATAAAATAATAAAATTAATCTTATTTATTTAACACACTTACAACATAATAATTATTTTTTATTTTATAGTTGTTAATGTCAAAATACTGGCTTCATTACTTATTGTTTCAATAAATTTTTAGCTATAACCACTTTTTGAATTTCCGTAGTACCTTCGCCAATGGTACAAAGTTTTGCATCGCGATAAAATTTTTCGACAGGAAAATCTTTTGTATAACCATATCCGCCATGAATTTGAATGGCTTCAGAGGCTACTTTACAACAAACTTCGGAAGCATACATTTTGGCCATGGCCCCCATAGTGGTTACAGGTAAATGATTTTCTTTCAAATAAGCAGCCTTGTGTAATAACAATTCCGATGCTTCAATTTCTGTTGCCATGTCGGCCAATTTAAAAGAAATTCCTTGAAAATCCGAAATTGGTTTTCCAAATTGATGCCGCTCTTTTGAATATTTCAAAGCTGCTTCATAAGCACCTTTTGCTATTCCAAGTGATAGAGCACCAATAGAAATGCGGCCTCCATCAAGTATTTTCATAGCCTGAATAAACCCCTGCCCTACTTCGCCTAGCCTATTGGCATCTGGCACTTCACATTGGTCAAAAATCAGCTCGGCTGTTTCCGAGGCACGCATGCCTAGTTTATTTTCTTTTTTACCAGATGTAAACCCTTTCATGCCTTTTTCTAATACAAAAGCCGTCATTCCTTTGGAGTCGCCTTTCTCGCCCGTTCGGGCAATTACTACTGCAATATCACCAGAAATAGCATGGGTTATAAAATTTTTGGCTCCATTCAATATCCAATGATCGCCAGATTTGATGGCTGTCGTATTCATCCCTCCTGCATCAGACCCCGTGTTGTGTTCCGTGAGTCCCCACGCTCCAATACTTGCTCCTGAAGCCAAACTTGGTATCCATTTTTGCTTTTGTTCGTCGCTGCCAAATGTAAGGATATGATTGGTACACAACGAATTATGTGCCGCAACAGACAAACCTATTGAAGAATCGACTTTTGAAATTTCCTCAATAATTGTAATATATTCATGATAGCCTAAGCCAGAACCACCTAAAGATTCGGGTACCAATACGCCCATAAAACCCATTTCTCCTAATTTTTTAAACAAATCTAAAGGAAAAAACTGCAATTCGTCCCATTCCATCATAAAAGGACGGATGTTTTTTTCGGCAAAATCTTTAATAGATTGTGCAATCATTTGTTGTGTTTCGTTGTAACTAAAGTCCATATTGATGATAATTTTTTAGAATTCCAAATATACAGCAATTATTTTTAATTTATCAACAGAAATTCCATTTATTTTTGACAAATCGTCAATATTTTTAAAATCACCGTTCATGGTTCTATACTTCACGATGTCTTTTGATATGGAATAGTTGAAATATGGGAACTGTGATAATTCTTTTACAGATGCCATATTGATATTTATTTTAATGGCACTTGTTGTTGTAGTTATTTTAAATTGTTGTTTCATTTTTTGAACTACTTCAGGCGATATTCCCCAAATGTATGATAGTTGTTCCATAGATACAAAACAGCCAAATTTGGCTTTTTCATTCAAAATCCTATCTGAAATGGCATCTCCAATGCCGTAAACTTCCATCAAATCAGCCTTTGTAGCCCCATTCAAATCCTTGATTACAACATTTACATCCTTATTTTTGGAATATTTTGTTTGATCAAAGTTTTTTGATGTTGATTGATTTACCCAATCTGGAAATTTAAAATACGGTTTCATTTGGTTCAATACAGCATCCGAAACCTTTGTAACTTGCTGAAATTCTGCGGCTGAATTGACAAATTTGTTTTGTTTTCTAAAGGCAAATAGCCGATCTATTTCGGTAGTGGTCATGCCAAATTTGTATCCTTTATAATCTGTTAAAAAATTAGGATTAAACGGATAAATGATCACTTTGGTTTTAAAATCGGTACCTCCATTGGGTAAAGCTTCTAACTTGACAGAAAGCCAATGGGCATCTTGTGGTGGAGCGGGTTGAGTCCACCAAAAATGATAAGAAAAATACAATATCTGCAATAAAATAATCAACAAAAATAAGCCAAATAGCCCTTTTCGTTCACCGTTTGTAAAAACTAATAATTTTTGTACTTCTTGTGTATTCATACCTTTTATCTTACAAATCAAAAACAGAAGTTCGTTTGGCTTTTATCATATCTTTCAATTTGATCCAAAAAGCCAATGTCAAATACATTCCAAATCCAAGTCCAATGGTTACAAATGAAATGTAGATAAAAAACAACCGAACATTTGAAGCTCGCATACCTAATTTGTCTGCCAATCTGGAAGATACATGAAAACCATATCGTTCCAAGAAATATTTTAATTGATTGATCATTTTTATTTATTTTTTAATATTGTAGTCCCAATGGCACAATCCAAACATTTTTTTGACTCGCAATAGGCATTCTTCAATTGTAAAAGCGATTGTGACTCGAAAGCATTTTGAGCATCGATACCAAAGGATTTGAACTTGGTTATTTTTGCATTTTTTTCGGGTGAAATTTGCATCAATAACCCAATCAATTTTTCAGAAATTTCTTTGCCAATGCTTTTAAAATAGGCAAACTGAATAGGTACTAAAGTATTGATTATCAACAAATCTATGAATGATTTGGTTAAACTTTTATTTTTGAAAACACTTGACTTGTCAAATTGATAATGTGTTTTCCAATAGTCAGAAACCGACACTTGAAACAACTCATAAATCGTTTCTAAATCTAAAGTATCAATTATTTTTGAAAACAAATTTTGTTGTTTGTGATATACATTTGCCCATTGAGATATTCTAATTGTAGGGAAATTATCTGGTCTGTGTTTAAAAAATTGTAATGGAGCCACTATTTGTTGTTCTAATTGGTATTTGTGAAGCAAATAAAAATATCGAAATTTCATATCTTTAAAATATACATCTTCTTTATCAGCATCTAATAGTCCGGAAGTTCCAAACAACAAAGCCTCAATATTTTCTACTTCAAACGACTCTTTTCTTATAATCTGAAAAGGTATTGCTTGTGCCATCTGTTGAAAAGTGTCACCGTTTGTATTGAGTCCAAAATTTTTGGCCAACATGTGAAACAAGACCGTCTCCCAGTCGTTATTCCATTTAGTTGCTAGCTCTAAAATGGGTTTTGATTTGCGTTCCAAGCGTTCATAAAACAAGCGTTCGAGCCAATTTTTAAACATAAATTCATCAATATGTTGCAAATGATTTTCGCAAAAAATCCAAGTTTTAGGCGAAATCAAAGCCTGGTATTGATGTATTAAATCTGAAGAAACATAATTTTTAAGTTCCAAAACAGGTATTTCTGAGTTGTCTTTACGGTATATTTCGGTATCGTGTTCCCAAACAACATGTAGGATTATATTTTGATAAACTTCATTATCTTCATGATGATGCACATACCAATCCGATGATTTAAGATGTATTTCAATGTTGCCTGCCCATTTTTGCTGCCCTATAATCATTTGGGCATTAAAAAAATCAGGGCCAGCCAATTGCAAATACTGACCAACATTTACAATAACAACCTCCTCTCCAGTAGTAGTTTGGAGATGGGTAAAATTAAATTTCTTAAACTTCCATATATAATGTAAAAAGTCTTCTTTCATCAAAACAATAATAGGAAGTGCAATTTATAAAATATTTTTTATACAAAAAAATATTTTATAAAATAAAAAACAGCTGTTAGTTTTACATAAAAAACACACAGCTGTTAATTTTAAATAAATAAAATATTATTTTATTGATGCTATCAAATCAGATTTTGTAATAATATGATGGTTACCATTAGCTAAATCTACTAAAACCGCTTGATTTTCTTTATTAAAAAGTTTTGAAACCTCTTCAAGAGTTGTAGTCAATGTTACAATCGGGTAAGGTTTGCCCATAATATCTTTGATGGGTTTATCGGCCACATTTTTATCTAAAATAAAACTCTGAAACAAATCAGATTCATCAATTGAACCTACAAATCCGGTAGTGTCTATAACAGGAATTTGTGAAATTTTGTGCTTTCGCATTCTATCAATAGCATGCGAAACGAGCTCTTCTGTACGAGCAATTACTAGTGGCGATTGGATATTGTTTTTGATAATATCGGCAGCTTTTGAAACGTCTTCGTCCAAAAATCCCCGTTCTCTCATCCAATCGTCATTAAACATTTTGCCAACATATCGGCTGCCACTATCATGAAAAAGAACAACTACTACGTCGTTGGGTTTAAAATGTTCCTTTAATTGTAAAACCCCTTTGATGGCAGAACCAGCAGAATTACCTACAAATATACCTTCTTCCAATGATATTTTTCTTGTATAAACGGCTGCATCTTTATCCGTTACTTTTGTAAATCCATCAATCAATGAAAAATCGACATTTTTTGGCAAAATATCTTCTCCAATACCTTCTGTTATGTAAGAATAAATTTCATTTTCGTCAAAAATTCCTGTTTCGTGGTATTTTTTAAATACAGATCCATACGTATCTACTCCCCAAATTTTGATATTTGGATTTTTTTCTTTTAAATATTTGGCCACCCCCGAAATGGTGCCGCCCGTACCTACACCAACCACAAAGTGTGTAATTTTTCCATTGGTTTGTTCCCATATTTCAGGGCCTGTTTGTTCATAATGAGCTAGTGCATTTGATGGATTGTCGTATTGATTGACATACCAAGAGTTAGGAATTTCAGTTCCCAAACGTTTGGATACAGAATAATATGATCGGGGGTCTGTGGGTTCTACATCTGTAGGGCAAACAATTACCTTTGCACCAACTGCTCTAAGAATATCCACTTTTTCTTTAGACTGTTTGTCTGTAATTACACAAATTAATTTATACCCTTTTACAATAGCTGCCAATGCCAATCCCATGCCAGTATTGCCCGATGTGCCTTCAATTATTGTACCTCCAGGTCGAAGTCGGCCGTCGGCTTCGGCATCTTCAACCATTTTTACGGCCATTCTATCTTTTATGGAATTTCCTGGATTAAATGTTTCCACTTTTGCCAATACAAGTGCGTCTATGTCTTTGGTAATTTTGTTTAACCGCACTAGTGGAGTATTGCCAATGGTTTCGAGTATGTTTTTTGCGTAGTTCATTTTATATTTTTTATATTAAAAAAAGTAACTTTTTATTGAAAGAAATTCCATACTAATCCAAATCGTACCATAAAATCACGGTAAGGATAGTTTGGAGCTGTTAGATAATTGTAACCAGAAAAACTAGCATTAAAATGTTCGGCTATCAAAAATATTCTGGTTTGCCTGATACGGCCATTGATAAAAAAATCTAAATTTGGATAGCCTCCAATTTTTGTTTGTTTTTGTACAAAAAACTCAGACACAACAGGGTTGTAATCGTTGGCATAGTATTTTGAAAAATAATTAACGGTAACTCCTGTTTGCAAAAACAAAGCTTTTTTGAAATAATAATCTGAAAAATACAAAGAATTTCTTGTGATTATTGAAGGTAAATTTAAAATTTTCTGATCTTGATTCACTTCCTGAAACATAATGGTATTGTCCAAAGCCCATTTTTTGTATTTCAATTCACGGCTTAATTTTAAAGAATAATATTGGATGGTGCCTTGAAATTGTTTTGGCGATATAATTTGAGAACTAATGCTATCGTTGCTAAAATACAAATGATCGTTCAAAATACTGGCTTGCATTTGGGCATCAACCCATTTTGTTTTTGCCAAAAGGCTTATATTTTTGGTTTTTTCATTTTGAAATTGATTTGACCAATTGTATCTCAAATAACTACTTTGAAATAAATTATAAGTATTATCAGGTATTTTATTCGTATTCTGAATTTTTACAGCCAAATAATTTTGATCTTTTAGTTGATATTGTAATTGCCCTTCTGTATTAGAAGTCCTTTGTTGCGACAAATCGTTAGAAAACTTAAAGTAGCCACTCCATTGGTTTTTTTGGTAGGAATATTGCCCGCCAATACTGTTGATTTTATGTTTTAAAACGCTGCTAATTGTATTTCCATTAATTATAAGGATTTTATTATAATATGAATTATCTCTGAAATCATCAATAAACACATTTATTTTACCTATTTTATTTGATTCAAATACTAATCCAACTTGGTTGTACAGTTTATTATAATTGGTATCGTCGTTGATATTGTGAGACAAATAAGAAGTCCCAAATCGATTGACACTGCTGTTTCCAATAGTACTAGGGACTGTAACCTGATTGTAATTGTAAAATTTATTTTCGTAATTGACTTGATGATGCAATGCTAATGTAATATCTTTTTGATTTACCAAATTGAATGTATGGTCTAGAAAAAATCTTTTGCCTTTCAAAATTGTTTTGGCATTGGTTAGATAGACATTAAGTCGGGCTCTGTTTTTGAAATCATCACTTCCAGATGTAAAATCGGTAAGTGTTGTTATACCGCCATTTTCGCCATTCGTAAAATCCTGTCCCGTAAAATGAGCATGGGCCACATAGCGGTTATTTTTGGTTTTATAACTTGTTGTAAATACAAAATTCCCCGTACTAGATAGCTGATTGATGTATTTGCCCAAAGACCGTAAACCCTTGAAACCAACAGAAAAATTGAGCCTTTCGGAAGTATTTATGGCTATCAACGCCTCTACCGTTTGACCTTGTTCCATCACGGTTTTAAAATACAAATCAGTGAGTGGGGTAGCAACAGAATAGTATTTGACCTTTTGAGCGGATACAAAATTAAATTGTTTAGCATTAAACCCTATTTCTGGCAATACAGATGTGGGTGCCGCATTGAATGTGAGTGAATTATAAGTTTGTCCTTCGTTTGCAAATGGCAATAATCCGAAAATATCTTTTCTTAAAAAATTAAATTTATACAAACTTTTAATTGTCAATGACGTGTCTAAATAAGTAGTGTCTTTTTGAAGGGAAATTATTCTATATTGATCTATTTTGGCCTTTGGCTTATCTTTATCATGATTGATTATCAATGATTTACGACTACCAGAAGGGGATTTTTCATTTAAATCTGTTTGGGAAAAAATCCAAATTGGAAATAATAAAAAAACGATGATTAAGATTTTTTTCATTTAAAATTTATAAAATTATTGCGTCAAAAGTACTATTTTTCAAATGGAGCTTTGTTAAACAAATGTTATTTTGTGTCTTGAAAATTATTCTCCTTTTAACTTATAAGTCATCGAATAGCTATTCCGCAAGATATTAAAAAAGCAAAGATAAAGGATTCGATAGATATTATAAAAAAAACACCCTAATAAATTAGAGTGTTTTTTTTTGGTTTTGATGAATATTGTTTAATTTTTGATTAATTTTTGATTAATTTTTGAGAAAAATTAAAATCGTTCCCCGAAATTTTCAATACATATACTCCTGATTGAAAAGCGCTTAAATTTATGGTTTTTTCGTTATTAAAATCTTCATTAATTTGATTTAAAATTACCCTTCCGTTAATATCAACTATTTGAATATTGATTTTACCTACAAATTTAGGGATTTTCAAATTATAAATACCATTTGATGGATTAGGATAAACCTCAAAAAGTTTGCTATCAAAAGTATTGTTGGACAAACTAGTGGTTGTAATTTGAAAATTGTCGATAATTACACCGTCTTCCTCCACCGCTGGATCGGATTGAAAAACAAATCTAAATACTATATTAGTATTGGCAGCTAAAGCATTCAAGTTATAACTGTATTCTTTTTTTGTACCGTTTGTTGTGCTTCCATTTGCTAAATTGGCTTCACCTGTCCATTCGCCACCAACACAATTATCACATAACGCATTGCTGTTGTACCAATTGGCATCATTTACAGTTCCAAGCAAGTTCCATGTGGTGCCATTTGTTGAATATTCCATATATAAAATATCAAATTCGTTTTCCAAATCAAAAGCCATATCAAACTTTAAAATTGGATTTGACATTTGACTCAAATCATAGCAATGAGATACCAAATACGATTTGGTTTCAGCTGGATAAGTACCCGTTAATGATGTGGCATATACTTGAGAACCCGCAATGGTATTGGTAAGTGTTGTTTTAGAAGAAGTTCCACGTTGCCACAATACTCCCGAAGTACCATCGTTGTAGGCTATAAGATTGTCTGAAGCCGCTTCAAAAGTATTGATACTATTGGTTGCTGCTGCCGTATTTTTGAAAAAAGGTATTGCAATAGTGTTATTCGCTACATTCAAATCTCCTGTAAGATTTCCTGTAATATTTAATACATGTGCACCATAAGGAACGGCACTCAAATTAATTGAAATTGGCACCGAACTTGCTGTACAAGCAGCCATATTTCCTGTCCAAGAAACATTAGTATTCGTACCGCCATCAATATTGTAGGCTAAAGTGGTTGCATTAATGTTATTCAACCCGTGGTTTTCTATTGGAACTGTAATAGCAAACGTTGTATTACTACAGCTTAAAGTTGTGGTAGTAGTAGGTTTTTTTACGGCTAAATCTGTAGTATAACTTACATAACTTGAGCCAACATTAACAGAAAACCAAGCATTAGTAACCGATTCAGCTTCGGCACTTGTTGCACAATACAATTCGTTTACTACATTAAGTGTTGCTTCTCGAACATCAAAATAGGTAGCATTGGGTGTCAAATAATCTCTTTCTGCAAAATAAGCAATCTTGGCTGCTTTTTGAATACCAATTCCTGTTACCGAATAAGTATCAGGTATAGGAGCATTATTAGTGCCAGAGCCACCTGCTGACAAAATATAAAACCATCTGTTCAACACTCCACTATTGGTATGTACCCCACAATGATCGTTATTAGAATTTGGCGAACAAGTGCCTTCATCGGCAGTTTCAACCCAATTGGTCCCCATAAAAGTATCTGGATCCCCTTTAGACAAAGGATTGTTCATCGATCTAAAGCCACCGCCACCAAGATCTTCGCCAACTTGCCAAACTGCAACTACGGGAGTTCCAGTAAACGACCCTGTGCGACCAAAATGCTCAATGCAAGCCCCCCATATATCAGAATATCCTTCGTTTATTGCTCCAGATTGATTTTGATAAGCCAAATTTGCTGTATGTGTACAAACTGCATGTCCAATTTCATGACCACATACATCAATAGTTGTAAGTGGTTTTGCATTGCCATCGCCATACGTCATAAAAGATCCATTCCAAAAAGCGTTGTTATAATTGGTTGTAGATTGTCTGTAATGCACATAACTTTTTATTTGAGCATTATTGTTGTCAAAACTATTTCTATTAAAAATTGTTTTCCAAAAATCATAAGTCATTGCTGCACCCCAATGGGCATCCAAAGCCGCATTGTCCCAAAAGGTATTAGCATGTTCTGCGGTAGTCCAATTATTATCATTATCTTTAAAATGAACATTTTGATACGTTCCTGCCAAACGTTCACAATTGTAGGTTACAATACCATTGCCCCGTGTTGCATCAGCTAAAACATATTTATTTAAACTAGCATTAAAAGTAGTTTCAATAGATCTTGTACCGCTGTATTTTGTATTTGCAGTTCCTAAAATTAAATTGCTCATTTGATTGATTTCTGTAACTTCATTTTCAATCTTCTTTATAGTATTGGCATGTTTAATAATAGGGTTTTTATATAAAATATTCCCGTTATGAGCATCAATATATACCTCTTCTCGAGCAATTGGGTCGATGGAATAGAGGTCAAATTTGTAAGCTAGCCTTACTTCATTTTGCAATACTAATGGAAAAATGAGTAACTCCCCTTTCGGTTTTGAGTAAGCAACCAAATTGGCCTGTTCAGCATCTTCCCATAAGTATTTTTTAGCTTTTTGATTTTTTAAAACCAAATCAAAAGCTTCAATAGCTGTCAAAGTTGGAACAAGGTTCAATTGTTTTGGGTTATACAATTCACCATTTATCATAGACACAAATCCTTTAGAATTGATATGTGTGATTACTGTACCAAACTCTACTTTTAGATTTTGGTAAAACTGTTGTTTTCGTTGATGTACTGTTCCTTTGTCATCTTTATTTTCTTGTATCGATTTAAAATGCCCTTTTTTGTCCAAATCATAAAGTTGCATAAATCTACTTTCTGCCTCTCGAACTGTTGTATTTTGATCAAATTTTAAACTTTTTTGATACGTTTTATCAGGCACATACTTTGTATTTTGAGCAAAACTCAAAGTGGAACAAAGTATCATAATAATACATAAGGTACTTTTTTGAAATTTCATAAATAAGTGGTTTTTAAATTTTTTATTAAGAATGTTTTAGTTTTTTAGGTAAATTGGGATTTTATAATTTGAAACAAATATATAAAAAAACACTCAAAAAGTAGAGTGTTTTTAAAAATTTTAATTAGTTAAATTTTAAATCAATTTTTTATAATTTTAGTAGCATAATTTATTTTTTCTCCCATGATTTTCAATATATAAATACCTGATTGTAAGCTACTAATGTTCAATTCTTTTTCATTATTAAAATCTTCAGTGGTGTTCAAAACTATTCTACCATTAATATCTACTACTTGAGTAGTAATTTTTCCGACAAAATTATTTATTCTCAAATTGTAAACTCCATTTGATGGGTTAGGATACACTTCAAATAACGAATTTTGATCAAAATTTGTTGTTCCTAAGGTACAATTAGGTCCTGCAGGAGGTGTAGTAAAATCAGCTACTTGGTCGTTACCTACATTAGTATCGCCAGCACTAGCATTGACACCTAACCCTCTTCGTGCAAAAACTTCCCAAATCATACAATAATCTACTCCACCAGTGATGGCTTGATCTGCTGCAATTATTGCATTTCTTGAATCGACAAATGACGGACTACATGGTTGCAATTTTAAAGCATCCAAAACAATTCTCATCAATTTATTATTACCGCCAGTACCCGTATATTTATTGTCATTATATCCATATTTGTTAATATATGCCCATGTCAAATCCCATAATACTGTTGTCCAAACAGAACCAGTTCCATGAATTTCTGTCTGTTCTAGACCATTCGTGTCCATATATTGATAACTATTGGTTGTGTTATAAGTCATTGGATTAACAGTCATATCTGTTGTATAAGGATAATCTCTAATTCCATCACCCGTTACAGGTTCTGAATAAACAAATGTTCCTATTCCGTGAGGTGTTGTACTAACATCACCTGGTTTTAATTGAAGCATTAAGGCAAACCAATCAGACCAACCTTCTCCAGCCTGATCTGTATTTTGGAGGCAACTTGAATTGTTTTTTCCACCAGTTAAACGTGTTGAAATGCCATGCCCATACTCATGTGCTATAACACCATTATCAAAATCACCATCTGTATTTACAAAAGGGGTGTAATTAGCTGGTAATTGCAGTTTTACGTTTACAGTACCTAAAGCCATTTTTGCAAAAATTAAATCACCAACTGCTTTGGTTACTGCAATAGCTGGAATAGTAATTGTAGCATCGGCGCCAGACATTCCAATTGGGTACGTTGCATCAACATTATCAACAATAATAACGGCAATGGCACCTGCATTTTGAGCATTCTTCACTTTTTCAGTAAAAGCACAAGGTGTTCCTCCGTTTGCTGCAGATGTAGAACGTCTAATGATGGCAATATGTCCATTAATGGCGGCAGCATTTACAGCAGCTCCACAGCCATCTGCATTATCTGTTTGACCCACATCTGGGGTACCATCATCATATTTTACGAGATCCGATTGTATAAAATTTGGTGCCAACGGCAAATCCACATGTCCAGGCGAAAACGAGTTTTGCTTAGCATAATAGTCTCCTGCAATTACACTTGGTGCTGTTACAATTAATGGTTTCAATTGTGGTGCAACAGACCATAAGAACATTTGCATTCTTGGTTTTTGTCCATCTATTGGAGTAGAAAAATTTGCATTGTTTAAAGATGGTGTCGGTGTTATGGTCGAGCCATCTTGAGCATCTCCATACACAAAATCAGCAGATCCTGTTGCTCCTGTATAATTAGTTTGTTGAAAATTGCCACTCGCTTCATCAAAACCGTAGTGTTGCCAAACATCATGAGATATATTATTCATATAAAATAAGTTTGTACAAGCTGCTTTTACTGAATTGTTGGCCGCAACGCTGGTACCAGAATATGGAAAATCAAATACCAAAGAGGCTCCTCCGTCTGGACTATATCCATTTGCGGTAATGGTTGTAGAACCAACAGTTGGGTTAGTACCACTATAATCTGTTCGAGCCCAAACGTTGTTGCCTCGTGTAATAGTATATTTCAATGAAGCAGTGGTACCTGCTAATGTATTGGTATCATGCCAACCTTTTGGCGAAGCTGTTGCATCCTCTGGATTGGTAACCAATTGAAATGGTGAATGAGATGGACTTTCGTAATTAAAAGGGATTACTCTATATGACCCACCCAAAACATTAGTAGCGTTTAAAATGCTATTATTTTTTTTATGAAAATTCAAATCAAAAGGATTTTTTTCAATTGAACTTTCGTGGCATGAATTTGTTTTGTCAAAATGACAAGAAATTACAATATCATTTTTCTCTAAAACCTGACCATTTGTAGCGTCTATTCTAACGCTCCAACCATGGTCGTGTTTTGGTGTATAAAATGTAAAATCCCAAGCCAATTTTAAATTCTGCTTGGTTTGTTGAAAAACCAAATTGGCCAATACGGGTTCCTCAATACCTATGCCGTTTGAAAGAGTTGCCTTATGATTGGAACCAGACTCTAAAACAAGAAATGGTTCGTGGTTTGTAATCCCCGCATCAATATAAGCTTTGTTCAATGCTGTTTGCATGGAAATAAGTGGTGTAGTAGTATTGATTTTTTCTGAAACATGAGAAACAAATCTATTGCCTACATAAATAACATCGCCATTTTTAATAGCAAAATTAGACAAACCTCTAAAAATTTCAATACCTTGATAGCGTTGTAATACATAGTAAATATCTACATTAGAAGCTGTTGAATTTGAAGTACTTTCAACAACCCAATCAGATACATCAGCTTTTGTAAGATCGAATTTTTGATGGTTTTCGTTTAAATAAGATTGAATTTTTTCAGTATTTGACTGAGCAAAACTTAAAAACGAACTTAAAACAAACAATAACGTAATTTTTTTCATTTTTATTTTTTTTGGGTTAGTTAATAGTAAAAATAGTATTTTTCAACAACTATATAAATTATTGTTACAAATATAATTATATTTTTTAAATTACTTAAAAAAAACTTAAAAAAAAAAGACCTTCAATAATTGAAGGTCTTTTTGGTAGAACCAATTCACTATTACTGTAAATAAAAAGGAGTTTTTGAATTTACAGTGAATAAATCACTTTGTAATACTGTTGGTACGTTTGTTGAATTTGAAGAATATTCACTTGTTGGATATATTAAACGATTTGGTCGCTTCGTCTGAGAAACACCCTGTGGTACTGGAAATTTAGGGTAACCTGTACGTAGATGATCAAAATAAGGTTCAATACCTGTCCATTGCGATAATGCTAACCATTTCTGAGTCATAATTGCATTAATTTTATCAGTACTTCCAGACCATCCTAAGCCTTGTTTTGAATTAGTAGTTGCAATATAAGATGCTGCATTCAAAGCAGATAATGTAAAGTCACCAAATCCAGTACTATAAAAATTAAAAGAAGCTGTAATACCTTGATTAAACAGTGTTTGAGCATTGCCTGCTATATAACCTCTTTGAACAGCTTCTGCTTGAAGGAAATACGATTCAGCTGCTAACATAGCATAAGCATTTCTACCTGTTCCATTTGCATACCAATCACTTGTAGCAGCACCCCAATATCCATGTACAAAATTATGTAACCTAGATTTTGCAACTGAAGTTTCTGTTCCTTGTATAGCACCAGAAACAACACCACCAACTAATGAAAACATTCTTGGACGTCTAGGATCTACTACTCCTGTTGTAACTAAATCAGTTGAAGAAAGTGTACCGTTTAATACTTTTGCAATAAAATCACCAGCTGCATTTGCTCTATTTGATGAAGTCCAAGCAGTTTGTGCTACATTCGTACCATATACTCTAAATAACGGATTAGATTGAGCAGAAGTTGCACCTGTAAAACCTGGATTAAATGTTACATCTGAATCAATAAAATTCAACTCTAAAGCTGCAAATCTAGAATTTCTCAGAGCTATTAAAGTTGCATCTGTTGTATTTGAAAGTTTTAACAACATTCTTAATTCTATTGTATTGGCATATTTAATCCATTTATTCATATCACCATTAAACACAATATCTTCTCCTTGAGGAACAATTGCATCTGCGGTAGCATTATTTATCTGTGTTCTAGCATTATCTAATAATAATAATAAATTTTTAAAGATTACTTTATCATCATCATAAGCTGGTTGACTAATTGCCGTATTAAAAGCTTGAGAATATGGAGCATCACCATACAAGTTAATTATTTTCTCCATTCCTTGAACTTTCATTATTTTAGCTATAGCTACATGATTAGAAAAATTAGGATAAGCATTTTCAACATCAATAATATCTTGCATATTATCTGTATAAAGATATGTATCTTCCCATAAAAAGTCATAAGAACCAGAAGTATAATTAAAATTATATGCAACATCTGATGATGTAAAACCTGAATTCAATCCATACGTATAACTCATTTTGTTACCGTACGAATTCATTGAAATGACCTCCGTATTAAGTAAATTCAATTGAGCAGCAGCTAATCGTTGTGCTGGATTAATTTTATCAATCAAAGGATTGTTTGAAAAATCCTTATTAGGTTGATCTAAATAATTTTCGCAAGAAAAAAGTGTAGTTACTGCAATTAATGATAAAAATATTTTTTTCATATTGTTCTGTTTTATATTTTATTAAAATCCCACATTTAATGCAAAACCAAATGTTCTTGTAGATGGATATTGTGCTACTTGTGAAAATCCTGAAGCAGCGGCGTTTGTGTTAGCAGCACTTGTTGCTCTTTTTGCAGCATTGGTAGTTGTTGCATCATAAACGCTAGATGCTTCTGGATCAGTATAACCCTTATTATTACTAGCTAAAATAATAATCGGATTTCTAGCATTTATACTAAATTTTAAACTAGTTAAGCCTAACTTTTCAGTATATTTAGCTGGTAATGAATAACTTAATGAAACTTCTCTTAATTTAAAAGCAGTTGCATCTACAACGTTATGAGCACCTAACCCAGCCAATGTATTAGCATAAGCAATACTTCCGTTTGAACCATAACCAGAAGCCGTATATACTGTAGTATTTGGTTGTCCTGTAGTAGAAAGAACAGAATTTGGATATATAAAACCTTGATTTCTATCATAATCTGCAGTTTCCTCTAAATGTCCAGACCATGTCATATTATATATAGTTTCAGAAAATAATTTACCTCCTTTTCTATAATCCATAGTAAATGATAAACCAAAACCTTTATAATTAAAATTATTTGTTAATCCCAATGTATAATCTGGTGTTACTTTACCCAAATTTTGTTGAACTGGATTAACTGAAGGTAATCCTGTTGTAGCATTTATAATTACTCTTCCTTGGTCGTCTCTTAACCAATCTGATCCTTGTAAGAAAGGAAAAGGTTGTCCTACTGTAGCAACAATTGCACCATTTATATTTGAATTTGCTGCATCGTTTACATTATACAAAGTAACCGTTTTATTAGAACCTTCTAAACTTACTACTTCATTCCTGTATGTTGAAAAATTTACACTTGTTGTCCAATTAAAATTATCTCTTTTAAAAGGTGCGAAGGTTAAACTCGCTTCCAATCCTTTTGTTGCTATACTACCAACATTGGCTAATTTAGTTAGATTTCCTGTTGATGAAGATGTAGATACACTACTTATGGCATTTTTTGTATCCGTTTTAAATGCTGCAAAATCTAATGTAACTTTATCATCAAACATCCCTAAAACAAATCCTGCTTCTATTGTTTTATAGTATTCAGGTTTAATATTTGGATCTACATATGAATATTGATCATTAAATGAATTACCGGTGTTTGCATAAGGAAATCCTGTACCTAATGAACCATAATTTAAAACTCTATAATTTGAAACTGCTTGTGTATTTCCGACACTTGTATAGTTAGCAAAAATTTTCAAATAACTTATTTTTGTTGATGTTAAATCTTTCCATTTTGTTGGCATAAAAGAAACTCCCGCAGAAGGGTAAAAATAATCTCTATTTCCTGGTAATAATTGAGAAACATGTTCATATCTACCCGTCAAATTAAAAAATAAATAATCTTTAAATGAAAAATCTAAATTAGCAAATTCAGCAGTTGAAGTATATTCTGAAACAGAGTTCACCAAACTACTAGGCGAATCTGGACTCAAAACGTTTTGAATATGATACCATCCTGGTATATCTAAATTTTGTCCCCCTTGAGATATAGTATTTGAAGTGTTTTTTATCATATTATGACCTATCAAACCACTAAATGATAAATTCTCTGCTAAATCATATTTTAAATCTAACATTAAATCGCCATAAAAATTTCGTGAATTTTGAACGAATTGATAAAAACTTGATACTTGCCCTATAGAACCAACACCTTCTGGTATAGTTTCAATGAGTTCATTTTGATAAGAAATTTGTTTATTTATTGTATTTCTAATTCCAGCATTATATTTTAATGTTAAATTTTTATTAACCTTAAATGATATATTTGCTGCTGTATTATAAAAATCTATATTTTCTTCTAATCTATTATTATCCCTTCTCCAAAATGGATTATTATAATATACTGTCCAACCTGCTTGACCGTCACCATTATCAAATAATCCTATTGGAATATTAGCAGCACCTTGTTGTAATTCCAAAAGTGTTGTTCCTGCATTAGATTGATTAGTTTTAGATGTTCTATAATTAAATTGTCCATCTACTGACCATCTTTTGCCACTTACACCACCTTTAAATAAAAAATTACTTCTTTTAAAATTGTCTCCTTTAACAACAAAATCTCTCAATTGATTATCAGCACTAAAATTAGCATAAGCATTTTCAGACCCCATTCTAATTGTAACTCCATTTTGTATAATACTCCCAGATTTATAGAATTGTTTCAAATTGTCTTTAATTCCAGTATATGGTGCTTGAATATATGTACCATTTGGTTGAAGTAATCCGACTGGTCTTATTGAACCATCAAACAATTCTCCCCATCCGCCATTTTCAACTTGATCCCATGCACCACTCCATCCTTGACCATATTTTAATTGTTTTTTAGGGACAAAAGAAATTGTTTCAAAATCAACTGCAGAATTATATTCAACTGAAACTTTTTCTCCCTTTATGGCTTTCTTTGTTGTTACAACTATTACTCCTCCAACACCTAATTCTCCATAAATTGCAGCACCTTGTGCACCCTTTATAACATTCACGCTTTCTATCATCGAAGGAGGCATTGAAGCAAAATTTTGTGCATTTGAAGGTACACCATCAATTATAATTAAAGCATCGCCAGAAGTCGAAAATGATATTGGTGTTCTTAATTTAACGGTGGTATTACCATTAACTCCATTAGATACATTATTAATTTGTAAACCCGCAACTTTTCCAGTCAAACTTCTTATTGCATTTGGATTAGCTGCAGCTCCCATTTCTTTAGCTGAAATTACAGTAAATGAATTTGTTACTTCATCTTTCTTTTTCTTAATACCTAATGATCCTGTTACTACAACAGTCTCTAATTCCTTACCAGAGGCTAATTTTACATTATAATTGTTTGAAGCACCAACTTTAACAGTTGAATTGTTCATTCCAACATAAGAAAAAACTAAAACATCGCCTTGTTTGACTTTAATAGTATATTTCCCATCTAAATCTGTTTGTGTGCTGTTTTTAGTTCCTTGAACTACAACATTTGCACCAGGTAATGTACCCGTAGCATCAGACACTACACCCGTAACAGTTTTCTCTTGTGCAAACGAAAACTGCATTGCCAACGCTAACAATAGCGTATAAATCCATTTGAATTTTGATCTCATACTTTTTTTATTTGAGTTAGTATTATGCAAACTTCTTAATTATTTCTTAATTAACCAAATATTAACACTCTTTTTTGTGTTTTTTTGAAATAATATTTTTTTATAAGGTTATAGTTTTTAATAATTGTTTAAAATTTATTATCTATTTTTGCCAAATATTCTATTTTCCAATGCTCAAATCCCATTATTACTCCATAATACTTGAAGCTGGCACAGATGAAGCTGGAAGGGGGTGCTTGGCTGGGCCTGTTACGGCTGCCGCAGTGATTAATCCCAATATATCTTTGGATATTGAGGCTGATTTGGATACAACTTATTGGTCTAAAATGAATGATTCCAAACAAATGTCGGAAAAAAATCGATTTTTTTTGAGACCTATTATCGAAAAACTGGCTGTTGCTCATGCAGTTACTCATATTGAACCAAACATTATTGACGAAATCAATATTTTGAACGCTTCTTTATTGGCCATGAGAACTTGTATAGACAAATTAGAGCCACAACCTATATATATTATAGTAGATGGCAATAGGCCTTTAATCAAAAGTCCCATGGATGAAAATGGCATGAGACACTATAACAACATTCCTTTTTCGAGTATTATAAAAGGTGATGCAAACTATTTGAGTATTGCTGCGGCTTCTATTTTGGCCAAAACTTATCGTGATGATTATATGAATGTGATACACGAAGAATATCCGATGTATCATTGGGATAAAAACAAAGGATACCCAACAAAAGACCACCGAGAAGCCATAGCCAAATATGGTTTATCGCCCTATCATCGAAAAAGTTTTAAATTAAAATCCGACAACGCCATACAATTGGGTTTAGATTTTCAATAATATATAGGTGTAATAGTAAATTTATAATTGTAATTTTTCTGCAAAATAATCACAAAAATCTTTCATTGTAGCCGCCATTTTTTCGTCGCCAGTAGCACGTTGAAAGGTGTCGGACATAGCCACAAGAGTTTGATGAAAAAACATTTTCATTTCGTCCACTGGCATATCTTTTGTCCAAAGGTCTATTCGCAACGACTCTTTTGCCTTACTATCCCAAATAGATAGCATGATAGCTTTTGACTCTTCCATAGAAACACCGCCGTCTCGGGCTGTCCAAAACAATTTTTCGGGTACTCTGTTTTCGTCTAAATCAATTAAAAATTTTATTTCGGAAGTATTTGAATCGTTCATTATTTTTTGGGTTTATATTTAGATTTTTCAAAAATAGCTTTGGCATCCATTGCCATGACGTCAGTTAGTTTGGTATCGTTATTTTCCATATAAGACCTTACGATTTGCCAGCCTATCCAAGCACCTACACTACCAGGCGATTCGTTGTCTATTTCTAAATAAAATTTAGAAAATGGGGCAGGATTTACAAATCGAGGGGCCAATTTTGGATCGGTGTCATATAATAAATTATTGTCTATAAAAAACCGCCAAATATAGTTTTCGTTTTCCAAACACCAATTGATTTGTTCTTTTTTATATCCCATTTTGTCTTCGTCTGTCATATTGGGCAAAAATTTGTCTTTCATATACAATATTTTTCCAGCATATATCATATAGGATAGCAAATCTTTGTTGGATGGTGGTGCTATTTTTTGAATGGCAAAATTCTCAACTAAATCGGCAGGAATGCGCTGTGGTTCAAAATTTTGTTTGATATAATCAGGAAATTCATTTTGGTAAAAGCGATGGTCTTTGCCTAAATACAATTCAAGCGGAACAAGTATAATACTATCCGCATATATTGTTTTAAAATTGTAATCCATTTCAGAAATAAGTGTAATTACTTTTGGATTTTGCGATTTAGGATAATAATATTTTATATGTTGTACTACATTTTCAATATCCGATTGCAATTTATCTGTATTGGGATATTTTTTTTGCACTTCCTTATAAAGTTCTTGCCAAAGTGGATTTGTCATTTTATTAGTCCAAACGGTATCAGGATTTCCGGCTGGGAAAAAATAAGGAAATTCAAGTTTTAATTTAGTCAAATTTGAGGGTTTTGATTCAAAAAATAATTTATCAAAACGAGTAATCTTAATGTTTACAACCGTTTTTTCAATGTCTTTTTCGTCTTTTGATTTATGATTACATGAATTAAGAAATAATGCCAATGCAATTAAAAAAAATATTTTTTTCATTATTTTAAATAAAAATTTGTTTTATTAATTTATTTTTTTGTTAATTTGTACTATAATTAATTTTCTTTTTAATACTAATCAATATAATTATGTATCAAAAAGTCTTTTTGCCTTAAAAAAGTTATTGTCTGAACAGAACTTTTATATATAAAATAAGCTTTGTAATCCTATATTAAGGAAGCTGATAAACAAATGATTATTTTTGCAAATATACAAAGCGAATTTTTAAAAAATAAAACATTATGACAAAAAAGAGTAAATTAAATATTGAATTAGTCAATAAAAATATAGTAGCATGGTTGAAAGACTATGCAACGAATGCAAAAATGAACGGATTTGTAGTTGGCATTTCGGGTGGTATTGATTCTGCCGTTACCTCTACATTATGTGCACAAACAGGATTGGAAGTATTGTGTGTAGAAATGCCCATCCACCAAGACCCCAACCAGGTGAGTAGAGGCAAAAAACATATTGACGATTTAAAAAATAGGTTTTCAAATGTTTCCTCAAAGTTGGCAGATTTGACACCCGTTTTTGAAACATTTAAAAATCAAGTGCATCAAGAAGTGGCCGATGACAAACAACAATTAGCATTAGCCAATTCAAGATCTAGGTTAAGAATGACAACTTTGTATTATTATGCAGGTATCTATGGATTATTGGTTGCTGGTACGGGCAACAAAGTTGAAGATTTTGGTGTTGGCTTTTTTACAAAATATGGAGATGGTGGTGTGGATTTAAGTCCGATTGCCGATTTAATGAAATCAGACGTTTACGAATTGGCATCATATTTAGGAATCGATGAAAAAATACAAAAAGCAGCCCCAACAGATGGCCTTTTTGGAGACGAAAGAACCGATGAGCAACAGCTTGGAGCTACTTATGAGGAACTTGAGTGGGCTATGTTGTTCATTGAAAACAATAATAATAAAGAAATACTCACAGAAAGAGAACAAAAAGTTTTGGAAATTTATAAGAAATTAAATACTACTAACAAACATAAAATGAGAGAAATTCCCGTTTTTAGACTTTAATCGTTTTTTTTTAACTTTTTAACGATAAAAATTTGTTTAGTAATATTTTATTATTTACATTTGTAATCAAATTCTACTTATTAATAATTAAATGATAATACTATGATTAAAGTTTGTATTGCCGACAATTTTCCTATAGTGCATTATGCAACTAAGGCGTATTTTAAAGACAGCATTGATGTTACTTTGGTAGCCAATGTTAATTCATTTGCAGAAGCAAAAGCTGCAATAACACAATTCGATTACAATGTACTTGTAATTGATTTGAACATTCATGATTTGTCAAGTATTTTGGAAATCAAAGCTATGTTGAAAGACGATCCACAAATTAAAGTGGTTATCTACAGTGCTCTTTCAGAAAACATGTATGCTCCAAATGCTTTGAAAATTGGTGTTAAAGGGTATGTTTCAAAAACAGAGCCTATCGAAAAATTAAGAAATGCAATTATCAGAGTGGCTCAAGGGGAAATCTTCGTTAGCGATGATATCCTTGAAACGATTGAAACTAATGCAAAAACTCCAAAAAGCGAAAGATTATTCAAAAAATTATCAACTCGCGAAATAGAAGTTTTACGTTATTTCAGTGCAGGTAAGAAAAACAAAGAGATTGCTCAAATTCTAGACCTTAACGAAAAAACTATTGGTACATACAAATTGCGTTTGTTGCAAAAATTAGATGTTACCAATTTAGTTGATTTGGTACACAAAGCTAAAGATTTAAAAATAGTTTAATTACTTGTTCGCATTCTTCCAATGCGGCGAGTTATGGTAACTTTTAGCTTATTATATTCATTAATCATAGATAAAATTTCGGTTTTGTCTATGATTTTTGGATTTAATACCTCTTGTATTAATTCTGTATTAACCTGTGTTATCAAGTGTTCTCTGTATGCAATTATAGTATCTGTAACTAATCTTTGCAAAACTTCTTCATTGTGCTTGTCTTTTACTACAACTTGTTTTTTGTCAAACCAGCCATGTAACTGGTATTTTTCATCGTCCATTAACAAATCTGTTAATACTTGCGAATATGCTGGCTGAACCGTGTGTATATAATTTTTTGAATCCAATTGTTCATTTCTAAGATAAATCCCAACCAAATCTTCATAAATTCCTCTGAAAATATCATTTGAAAAGGCTACTTCATCTTCCTGAAGGTTCATATAAATGATTTCAAATATTTTGTTTTCAATTTTTTCGACTATCCATTTTTCTTTTCCTGTTTCGTCAATTTTTAAAAAAACATTGTCGTATTCAATTTTTTCATTTCCATAAAGCAATAATATCCCTATAATAGATTTTTCTAACTGATGCAATAAATCAACTTTGGATTCTTGTACCACTGGAGTGGCTTTTTGAACTTCAAATGTTTTGGTGTTTTTGATTTGTTTTTTTTGATCATCTGATAGGTTTTTTTGAAACATTTGTGCCAAAGTATTTTGCAATACTTGTTCAGAAATATCCATAATTCTAGAACACTCTTGGATATAAATTTCTCGTTGGATACGATCTGGTATTTTAGAAATACTAACGACCATATCCCTAATCAAATCCGCCTTTTTGATGGGGTCGTTTTGTGCTTCATCCATCAATAACGAAGCTTTAAATTGAATGAAATCTTTTGCGTTTTTTTCTAAATAAGAAGTTAAAACGTCATAAGTATTTTTTTTTGCAAAACTATCTGGATCTTCTCCATCAGGAAAAGTACATACTTTGACATTCATACCTTCTTCTAAAATCAGGTCGATACCTCTAATCGAGGCCCTTAATCCAGCAGCATCACCATCAAAAAGTACCGTAATATTTTTGGTTAAACGGTTAATTAATCGGATTTGATCGGGTGTTAATGCCGTACCCGATGAGGCTACAACATTTTCAATACCCGATTGATGAAATTGAATAACATCTGTATATCCTTCGACTAAATAACAATTATTTTGCTTAGAAATGGCTTGTTTTGCCTGAAAAATACCATACAAAACTTTTGATTTATGATATATTTCGCTTTCTGGTGAGTTTAAATATTTGGCAGCTTTTTTGTCATTTGTCAAAATTCTACCGCCAAAACCTAATGTTCTGCCCGACATACTTTCTATAGGAAACATGACTCTGCCTTTAAATCTATCAAAAGGTCTGTCGTCTTTTGGAATGGATAGGCCTGTGCTAATCAAAAAGTCCAATTTGTAGCCTTGTCCTAGAGCTTCTTTAGTAAAGGCATCCCAAGTTTCGGGAGAATACCCAAGATTAAATTTTTTGATGGTTTCGAGTGTAAAACCCCTTTCTTTGAAATAAGTTAAACCAATTGCCTTACCTTCTTCGAGGTTTAATAATGTATTTTGAAAATATTTTTTTGCAAATTCAGATACTAAATACATACTTTCTTTAGCGTCAAATTTCATTTTATCATCGTCCGATTGTACGGTTTCTTCCAATTCGATATTGTACTTTTTGGCTAAATACCTGATGGCTTCTGGATATGTAAAATGTTCGTGTTCCATCAAAAAGGTGACAGCATTGCCCCCTTTGCCTGAACTAAAATCTTTCCAAATTTGTTTGACTGGCGACACCATAAAAGATGGCGAACGTTCGTCTGAAAAAGGGCTCAATCCTTTTAAATTGGAACCAGCCCGTTTTAAATTTACGAAATCGCCAATTACCTCCTCTATTCGAGCAGTTTCAAACACGGTTTCTATTGATGATTTTGAAATCATATTTTTTTTTTTAGGACTAAATTCTATTTTAATTTGGCATTTTATAGGGATAGCATTGGAAATCCTTTTAGCCCCCCCCCAGCCCCCAAAAGGGGTGTTGTCTTGCACGAATATAGTTTCTGAATGTGGTAATCAAAAAAGATTTTTTCACAATATTATATGTCTTTTGGAGTTCAATGAACGTTGTTTGAAACGGATAGCTCGAGCCTTGTGGTAACACCCAAAAGATGTTTAGCCTATTTGCTTTTTTAATTAGAATTTAGCCGATTTTAGTATTAGATTAGTCCTGCTCTTTTCAAAAGAGCTTCGGGTTTTGGTTCTTGTCCTCTAAATTTTTTGTACAAGTCCATTGGATGCTGCGTTCCACCCTGCGAAAGTACATGATCTTTAAATAATTGTGCTATTTTTGGATTAAAAATACCATTTTCTTTAAAAAATTCAAACGCATCGGCATCTAAAACCTCTGCCCATTTGTAGCTATAATAACCCGAGGAATAGCCTCCTTGAAAAATGTGTGAAAAAGACACGCTCATGCAGTTTTCATCTACATCTGGATAAAATGTTAATGGATCAAATACTGTTTTTTCAAATGCTTTAATATCTTGAATTTTGGACGGATCATTGGCATGAAAAGCCATGTCCAACAATCCAAAACTTAACTGACGCATGGTGGCCAATCCTTGTTGAAAACTGGCACTTTCTTTAATTTTTTCGATATATTCTTGAGGAATCACTTCGCCTGATTGATAATGTTTTGCAAATAGGCTTAAAGCTTCTGGTTCATAGCACCAATTCTCCATGATTTGACTAGGCAATTCTACAAAATCCCAATATACAGATGTTCCAGACAAGCTCGGATAGGTGGTATTGGCTAAAATACCATGTAATCCATGTCCAAATTCATGAAAAAGAGTCGTTACCTCGTTGAAAGTCAGCAATGACGGTTTGGTATCGGTAGGTTTTGTAAAATTGCAAACATTTGAAATGTGAGGTCTTTCGTTGAAATGGTTTTGAATCATTTGACTTTTAAAAGAAGTCATCCAAGCACCATTTCGTTTGCCTTTTCTTGGGAAAAAATCTGCATAAAATAAAGCTACAAAATTGTCATTTTGATCGACAACTTTATAAGTAATTACATCTTGATGGTATTTTTCTATATCGAATATTTCTACAAATTGTATTCCGTATAATTTTTGGGCAATGGTAAATGCACCTTGTAAAACATTATCGAGCTTGAAATAAGGTTTCAACATTTCGTCGTCTAATTGAAATAATTTTTGTTTCAATTTTTCAGAATAATAAGCACCATCCCATTTTTCGAGGGTTTGAATACCGTCTAATTCCAAAGCAAATTGAGATAATGCTTCAAACTCTTTTTGGGCAGCAGGTTTTGCTTTTAGTACCAAATCATTAAGAAAAGTAATGACTGTATTAGGATTTTTAGCCATTCTTTCTTCCAAAACAAAATCAGCATGTGATTGATACCCTAATAATTGGGCCCTTTCAAAACGTAAATTGGCAATTTGTAACGTAATTTTTTGATTATCAAATGGGTTGTTTTGAAAAGCTTTTTGGCCTGCTGCAATCGTAATTTCTTTTCGCAACTGTCTATTTTCAGAATAGGTTACAAATGGAATATAACTTGGATGGTCTAATGTAAAGACCCATCCCACAACATTTTTTGCTTTTGCTTCAGCCTGGGCTGCTTCGATTACTCCTTCGGGCAAGCCTTTTAAATCCTCGACATTTGTAATATGCAGCATATAATTGTTGGTTTCCGCCAATACATTTTCGCCAAAAGTCAATTTCAATGAAGCCAATTGAGTATCAATTTCACGTAGTTTTGATTTTTGATCTTCGTTTAACAAAGCTCCATTTCTTACAAAATTTTTGTATTTGCTATTCAAAAGTGTCAGTTGCTCTGAATTTAGGTTTAATTGATTGATTTGGCTGTAAACGGTTTTGATTTTTTCAAACAATTGTACATTTAAAGTGATATCATTACTAAACGCTGTTAATAAAGGTGCTATTTCTTGGGCCAATTGTTGCAAGGCATCGGACGTTTCTGCTGCATTAAGGTTGAAAAAAAGACTTGAAATACGTTCTAATTTGGCACCCGAAAATTCCAATGCTTCTATCGTATTCTGAAAACTAGGGCTTTCATTTTGATTCAAAATTGCCTCTATTTCGGCTTTTGCTTCCTCAATAGCTTGTAAAAACAACGGTTTAAAGTCGTCAATTGCTATTTTAGAAAATGGAGTACTGTCAAATTTAGTTTGATATGGAAAAGTTATTGGCGTCATTTTCATTTTTTTTATTATTTTTCAAAAAAAAGTCATTAAATTGTTGTTTAATAGATAAAACTTTTTATATTTGTACCGAATTATTTTATTTATTATTTTTTTTTAAATTAATTTTGAAATTATTTTTTTTACACCCAAATAAAAGATATTTTAATTTCATTATTAATAGATTTTCAGGAAGTCCCTAATTAATTTTAGGGACTTTTTTTATTTTAAACTTTTTGATGCCTTTATTACGGATTCTTTTAATGTTTCTTTGTACAAAATTATTTTATCTAAAACTCTATTATTTTGACTTCCAATAATTTGTGCGGCTAAAATGCCCGCATTTTTTGCACCATTAAGTGCTACGGTAGCCACAGGAACACCGCCTGGCATTTGCAAAATGGATAAAACAGAATCCCATCCATCGATAGAATTGCTAGATTTTACGGGTACTCCGATTACGGGCAACGGACTCATGGAGGCGACCATCCCTGGCAAATGTGCTGCACCACCAGCCCCTGCAATAATGACAGAAATGCCTCTTGTATGTGCGTTTTTACTGAAATCAAATAATTTTTCGGGCGTTCGGTGTGCCGAAACAATGTCGACTTCCGTTTCGATTCCAAATTCTTTTAAAATGTCGATGGCGTCTTGCATTACGGGCATATCCGAGATGCTTCCCATGATGATGGCTATTTTCATATCAGCCCCCTATCCCAAGCCCCCCATCCCCCGAAGGAGGAGTAGCTACACTGGGAAATCCTACTAGGGGTGAGTAGGGTTTTTAATGGTTTTAATTTTATGGAACAATGTTCCAAATATCAATATTGAATTCTTCTTGAATGGCTCTTAAATAGGAATACGTTTTTTTTATTTTTTACTTTCTTTTGAAAGTAAAACAATTAAATCATTGGTATCAACCTCATTGGTTTGGCAAAATATTTTTCTCCTGAATAAATTGTCCTATTTTCAAAATCTTTATGAAAAAAGTTGGTAACAAAAACAACAAGGCTAAAAAATGACTACCCTTGTTATTTTTAGTTATATTCTAATTAGTACAGCAAATTAGATGAAGCCTGTTTTGGGGATTCCTACAAGGGTCGGGCTATCCGTTTCAAACTTTTTTGACACCCATTCAGAAGCTGTATTTGTGCAATACTCCTTCCCTTTTTTTGTGTAATGTCATTAGGTTAAGTATTATTTTGTCATTTCGACCAAAGGGAGAAACGTTAGTTCAGCGAAGCTAAATCACATAACTAGAACAACTAATGCGATTCCTCCTTCGTCGGTATGACAAAACAGTGTCTATATTACTTAATGACATTGCCACTTTGGGGGCAAGGGACTTCTAAAGAATTTCCACTACTATCCCTAACGCAAAATGCTGTTAATAATTAGAATATAACCTTATTGTTTTAATACTCTCTGTTGTTGAAAAAGCTTATTAATTCGTCAAAATCCAAATCGTATAATTGCATTTGCCGTTTCTTTTCTTTCAATTTGGCTTTTATGGCTTTGGTAAATCCATTTTTTAATTTATATTTTTTTAATAATTGTAGTGTTATTTCAGCATTTTCTTCTAATTTAATATTAAATTTCTTGATTTTGTTTAAAATTGTTTGTTCTTTTATCGCATAAAAATTTTGATAATAAAAAGACGTGTCTTCATAATTGTTTTTAATTTTCCAATTTTCAACTTCCAAAAGATTGATTTTTTCGTTTAATTGTTTGATAATATTTTTTTGATTTTTTTCATTTAATGTCAACCCCACTGTATTTTCTGGGTCAATCATGATCCAAAGTGATAAAATTTCATAATAATCTCTGTTTTCCCAAGCTGTGGTTAAGCTTTTCATCAAACTTTCTTTTGCTAGTTTATCTTCATCAGACTTGCATAAATCAGGATGCACTATTTTGGCTAATTTTTTATACAATTTTTGAAAATCAATATCTGTTTTTTCAACCTTTTCCTGTGCTGCTTGTTGGGTTTCAAAAGCGGCTTTTTCTTTTATTTTTTCGTAAATTTTTTGTTTAAATTCTGGCGAATTAAAGTCATTACAATCAAAATCATCTGGATCCACATCTAAACCCATTTGTTCCATCATCATTTCGAAAGCTATTCTATTAAGGTCTTCGTTTTCTTGTTCTTGATTTATCAATAATTGTTGAAAAAATACCGTAGTTTTTTCTCTTAATTTATCAGAAACACCACCAAAATTTTCTATAAAACTCAAATCATTTTGAATAATTTCTAATACTATTTCCATTTCATCTTCAGAAAAAAGATCTTCTGATGTGTTATCAATTAAAAACTCAATATGTTGTTCCTTGATTGCTAAAAAAGTGGTTACTTTATCTTTTGCAACATCATTAAAAAGGTTTTTTAAATAGATAATTTTATCCAATAATTTTTCATTATCTGCTTTTAATTTTTCTATTTTGAGACTTTTTTTGGCAATGTCTTCCATTTTTTTGTTCTTCTTTTCGCCTTCAGATTGCTTCAGAATAATTTGAATTTTATCAGTCATGTTATTGGGTTTATGAATTGAAATATGATTTTACAAAAATAATAATTAAATGTTTAACCCCACTATTACAAATTCAAAATATCTTCGGCTACTATATTTGGAAGTGTAACTTTGAGCAACGGCTGTTGTTGCATAGCCCGTTTGATGGCAAAAATAGCCCCTTCGTTTCTGGCCCAGTTTCTACGAGCAATGCCGTTGTTTACATCCCAAAAAAGCATGTTTTCTAGTTTACGGGAAGCTTCGGGAGTACCGTCGAGCAACATACCAAAGCCCCCATTGATAACTTCGCCCCATCCTACTCCACCACCATTGTGTATAGACACCCATGTGGCCCCTCTAAAGCTGTCGCCAATAACGTTTTGAATGGCCATGTCGGCGGTATAACGAGAGCCATCGTAAATATTTGAGGTTTCTCTGTAAGGCGAATCTGTACCAGATACATCATGGTGATCCCTCCCCAAAACAATATAACCAATGTCGCCACGAGCAATAGCTTGGTTAAATGCTTCGGCTATTTTTATACGACCTTCGGCATCGGCATAAAGGATTCTGGCCTGTGAACCAACAACCAATTTGTTGTTGCTTGCTCCTTTAATCCATTGGATGTTATCGGCCATTTGCTGTTGGATTTCTTGGGGTGCATTGGCCATCATGCTTTCCAAAACCTGACAGGCAATAGCATCTGTTTTGTCTAAATCAGAAGGGTCGCCCGAGGTACAAACCCATCTGAAAGGGCCAAAACCATAGTCAAAACACATGGGCCCCATAATGTCCTGCACATAGCTAGGGTATTTAAAATCTATATTATTGTGTGCCATTACGTTGGCTCCTGCTCTGGAGGCTTCGAGCAAAAAGGCGTTTCCATAATCAAAAAAATAAGTTCCTTTTGCAGTATGTTTGTTTATAGCTTCGGCATGACGGCAAAGAGAAAGTTGTACGGCTTGTTTGAACTTTTCGGGTTCGTTGGCCATCATTTCGTTGGCCTCTTCAAAAGAAATTCCTACGGGATAATAGCCTCCTGCCCAAGGGTTGTGCAACGATGTTTGGTCGGAACCTAAATCGATAGGTATATTTTCTGCATCTAATTTTTCCCAAACTTCTACCACATTTCCAAGGTAAGCAATAGAAACCGATTCGTGGTTTTGTAAAGCCAATCGAACCCGAACTACGAGCTGGTCCAAATCGGAAATTATTTCGTTTATCCAACCTTGAGTATGCCTAATGTTGGTAATTTTTGGATTTACCTCGGCACAAATGGTAACACAGCCCGCAATATTTCCAGCTTTTGGTTGTGCTCCAGACATGCCGCCAAGTCCAGAGGTTACAAATAAACCGCCTTTTGGTGATTTTTTAATTTTTCTGAAACCATTTAAAACCGTAATTGTGGTGCCATGTACTATGCCTTGAGGGCCAATGTACATATAACTTCCCGCTGTCATTTGACCATATTGCGACACACCTAGAGCATTCATTCGTTCCCAATCGTCTGGTTTTGAGTAGTTTGGAATTACCATCCCGTTTGTAACCACAACCCGTGGAGCATCAATATGCGATGGGAAAAGTCCCATTGGATGCCCCGAATACATGACAAGCGTTTGTTGGTCTGTCATTTCAGATAGGTATTGCATAGTAAGCAAATACTGAGCCCAATTTTGAAAAACAGCTCCATTGCCACCATAAGTAATCAACTCGTGGGGGTGTTGGGCAACGGCATTATCCAAATTGTTTTGAATCATTAGCATAATGGCCTTTGCTTGAAGAGATTGACCTGGATATTCTGAAATTGGTCGGGCATACATTGGATAATCTGGTCGAAAACGGTACATATATATCCGTCCAAATTGATCTAATTCGGCCTTAAATTCGGGTAATAACTCGGCATGATGTTGGGCATCAAAATAACGAAGGGCATTGCGAAGAGCCAACTTTTTTTCTTGATCAGTTAAAATGTCTTTCCTTTTTGGAGCATGGTTGATAGTTGCATCAAAAGGTTTTGGATTGGGCAAACTAGAAGGAATACCTTGTTTGATATGGTCTTGAAAATTCATAACAAAATGTTTATTTTTTGTTTCAAATATAAACATTTTTTTTTATTTTAAATTTTTTAACAAAAGGCTTTTTGAAAAAATTAACTATTAGGGATAGCCAGGTATAAAAATGTCTGATTAATAAAACGACTAACTCACAAAATTTTGTTAAGGATTAAACTTCTTAAACTATTGATTGTCCTATGTCTATAAATTTTAATTAATACTTAAATAATGAAAAAAATCGTTTTATTAGCAATGATCCTTGTTGGGACAACAGGTTTTGCACAAGAAAGAAAACACCGACCAGAAAAAGGTGATATGGAGCAAATGTCTCCTGAAGAAAGAGACGAAATGCGGTTGAAAAGGCTAACAAAAGACTTGAATTTGGACACCAAACAACAAGACCAAGTAAGGCAATTGATGGCAGAGCAAGGCAAAAAAAGAGCGGCAATGATGGACGAAAGAGCCAAAATAATGGAAGCCAAAAAAGCCGAAAGAAAAGCCATGAGAGACCAAATGCAAGCAGAAAGAGATGCCGCAGACCAACAATTGAAAACTATTTTGAACGCAGACCAATGGGCCAAATTTGAAAAAATAAAAGCTGAAAGAAAAGACAAAAGAGAAGCTTTTAAAGCCGAAAAACGAGACCGTGGTCACGAAAAAAAAGAAGCCATGATGGAGAAATAAAAAATAAATTTTGATTTTAATGAAATATTTTTTAATTTTGATTAATTATTTCACTAAAAAAATATATTATGAAAAAAATAATAGCTGCTTTTACATTATTTATGGCTTTTTCGATGGGGGCTTTTGCACAAGAAAACAAAGCCACCAACGAACAATTAGCTAAAAATCAAGCCGTTACGATGGTAAAGTTTTTGAATTTGGACGAAAACAGAATTGAAGAGTTCAAAAATTTGTTTTTAATGAAAGAAGAGTTGATGAACAATCCAGAAGCTTCAGACGATCGTAAAAACATTATGAGCCAAGTGGTTGCTGCAAAAATTCAGGCTTCGATAAATGGCAAACAATTAGAAAAATTAGTTGCCAACACAGCCTTGTACAACCAACTTGTGGGTACTGATAAATTGAAATCTAAAAAATAATTTGGTGTCGTAACACCGCAATTTTTACTGATGTCTTTGTCAAAGTGTAGCACTTTGACAAAGATTTTTTTTTATACCAAACGGCATTAACTTCCCAATTCTAATTGATTTTTTACTAAATTGAAATAATCGGCTTTATTTTGAACAAGCTGTTGGTGGTTGCCTATTTCTGCAATTTCTCCATTTTTGAGTACTATAATTTGGTCGGCATTTTTAACGGTGCTTAAACGATGGGCAATTATTAGAACGGTTTTTCCTTTAAAAAACTGTTGCAAATTATCGTGTATGATTTTTTCGTTTTCGGCATCAAGTGCCGATGTGGCTTCGTCAAAAAAGATGTAATGTGGGTTTTTATAAACCGCTCTTGCAATAAGAATCCTTTGCTTTTGACCGCCTGAAATGCCGTTGCCCGATGCTCCAATTTTGGTATTATAACCCAATGGTAATGTGTTTATAAAACCTTCAATATTGGCTATTTTTACAGCGTTTAGTAGTTTTTCTTTATTGATGTTTTCATCGCCTGTGGCAATATTTCTTTCGATTGTATCAGAGAAAATGAAACCGTCTTGCATGACTACACCACAATTTTTACGCAAACTTTTGGGCGAAATGTGGTTGATGTTTTCGGAATTAAAAAACAATTCTCCTTGTGTGGGCTCATAAAATTTTAACAGTAATTTCATTAATGTTGTTTTTCCGCTTCCGCTTGCCCCAACTATTGCGGTTATTTTTCCATCGGGAATTGTGAAATTAATATCTTTTAGTACAAATGGAGATTTTGGCCCTTCGTATTGAAAGGACAAATTTTGGAAATCTATTCCATTTTGACTGGTTGAATTAATTTTTGATAAGGGAACTAATTTTTCATTTTCTTCGTCTTCATGATTTTGTACCTCTGACAATCTTTCTAAACTTAATTTTGCATCTTGAAAAGAATAGAAAAAAGTTGTTATGCTATTTAGTGGAGAAATCATTTGCCCTAAAATAAATGAAATTGCCATAAGTTCGCCTAATGTCATTTTTCCTTTAATTACGCAGGTAGCTGCTATATAGGTTACAATTATGTTTTTGATTTGATTTATTATTTCAAAACCACCTATTTGAAATTGATATAATTTAAGTACACGAGTATTTATTTTTAATAATTTATCTTGAATTTTTTGCCACTCTTTATTTTTATAATCTTGAAATTGGTTAAGTTTCATTTCGGTTACACCATTTATAATTTCGTAAATAGCACTTTGATTTTCACTTTTTAATTGAAATTTATAAAAATCAAGTATGCTTCTTTTTTTTAGAAAATAAACGGACCAAAAAACAGCTACACTCGTTAAAAATAGATAGATGAATAAGATTGTGTAGTTATAATACCCTAAAATAATAAAAAAGATACAAAAAGAAATAATTGAAAAAATGGTAACCAAACTTTGTGAGGTTAAAAAACTTTCAATTCGTTCATTATCTTGGATTCTTTGTATAAAATCTCCTATTATTTTTGTGTCAAAAAACTTGATAGGTAATTGTAATAATTTTTTTAAGAAGTCGGAAATTATAGTAATGCTTATTTTTGTCCCAACTTGTAATACTATCCAGTTTCTAATTATTTCAACTGTCATTGAACCCAAAAACAAACTAATTTGTGAGAAAAGAATTAATTGAATGATTGATAAGTTTTTATTTGTAACCCCCTTATCTATTAAATTTTGAGTTAAGAATGGAAAAGCTATGTTTATTAAATTACCAAATAGTAAACATAAAAACATCCATAAAAATTGTTTTTTATGTTGTATTAATAAATCAGATAAATATTTAATATTTATTTTTTTTTCTATTGGCGGAGATAATTTGTAAAAAATATCTGTTGGATTAAGAAATAATGCAACACCTTTATTATCATCACTTATCCAATTACTCAAAAAATCAACTTCTTTAAAATAAAGAAAACCATAGGATGGGTCTGCAATTTTAAACATGAAGTCTTTTTTAAATAAAGACATCTTGTTTTTTTTATTTTTCTTTGACCCTTTTATTTTTTCTAAAACTACAAAATGATTTTGTCTCCAATGTAATATGCAAGGTCTTGGTAAATCTAATAGTTGTTCTAAATTTATCTTGGTTGTAATTGTTTCAAATCCTATGTTTTGAGCGGCCTCGCTAATACCTAATAAAGAAACGCCCTCTCTTGTTAGAAAGGATTGTTCTCTTAAATATTTTAATGTATAGTTTTTACCATACTTATTTGCAATCATTGCTAAACAAGCTGGGCCACAATCCATAATATTATATTGAGGAATAAATTTCATCTAATTTATCATTACTTTTATTGAGTCGGATGTTTTTTTTAATTTTTCAATAATTGTTTGATTTAAAAGATTGTTATTGTTTTGGTAATTTATTTCAATTTTACCAGACTCTAATTTTACAAATGTTGTATCGTTTTTTGTTTCCAAATCACTAATTTTTTTCCAGACAAATTTTCCATTTGAATTAGTAAAATTCATTCCAATTTCAGATTTCAGATAATTCAATATTTCTATGGTTTTTGATTTATCAAATGTCGAAGTATAATTATAACTTTCAGAAGATTTAGTATTGCTTTGGGTAATTGTTTTCGATTGTGCAAGACCAAAATTTGATACCACAGACATAAGTATTATAAATATATATTTTTTCATTTTTTATTAAATTTTAGATATTTTAAATGATGTTAATTGCTCTTTTGTCATAAAGGAGCGATAAAAAGTATAGACCAGCTTCAATAGGCCAATCTTGAGTTAATACTTTTAATAACTCATTCACACTTTCCTCTTTATTTTGATTTAATTTTTCTATTATCGTTATTAACTCATTATGATATTTAATTTTAACTTTATATCCTCTTGCAAAAATAATAAGCTCTTCCTCCATTTTTTCATAATAGGTTTTAAAAGGATATGGTGTAATAACCTTCTTGTTTTCTAATACCTCATATTGATCTACATCATATTTCATTTTATCTTTTAATGATATAGGAATATTTGACCAGCCGCCATTACTAATAATTGCCCATTTATACTGTTTATGTAGATGTTTCATTAACTCCATAAATGATAATTTCTTTAAATTTTCATCTAAATTAATAACAGATTCAATATCATTAAAAGATGTGTCAATTGAAGTATTTTTATCAGGATTTAATATTTCTTTATCATCATTTAAATATTGTAAATGAATTGTGTCTAATATTCTTGAAGTAAATGTTTTTTTTGTTGGATTATTAAACCAAATAGTTAAACCCACAGACAACTCGTCAGAAAAACCAATATGATATTTGTTCCAAGGCATAAAATATAAATCTCCTGTTTCAAAAGGATATTCATCTGCGAAAGGTAAAAGAGGTTCTATGTCTTTATTGTTGTCTTTTTTGCCTGTCAGTTCTTTGTATTTCTCTTCTTCCCAGTTATACATTATTTTCGGGCCAGGACCTAAATGAAAATGAATAACATTGTCGCCTCTTGTATCTTGATGGATTCCTAAAGGTGTCCAGCCGTAGTTGCCTATTAGAATATGTGCACTTAAACCAGTTAGAGGAATTCCAACTTTGTCTAATAATGGTTGGATTTTTAATAAAATATCGTGAGCCATTTTTTCTGAAAACTTTTCAGTTCTATTAAGTATCATACCGAATTTTTGATGAGCAAAAATTCGTTTAGTATAATCTTCAATAGTTTCATTTTCGGTTGGTGGTGTTTCAAAAAGTTTTGACATATATGTATTATCTTGCTCTTTACCGTCAAGATAAACTCTAAAACCATATTGGTTGGTTTTGTGAGTATAAATTTCTTGCAAAATTTTGATGATTTCACCATTTAATAAACTTACATCGTCTTTTGAAATTACGTCTTTAAAGACGTTTGTTTTTGTGAAGTTTTCACTCTCTTCTAAAAAATATTCCCACCAAGCAGTGGAGAATGATTTTATTTCTTGTGTTATATTTTTATTTTCCATTAAAATATAGTTTATATTTTGTTTTTGATTAAAAAGCCGTGAGCAAAACACTCACGGCTAATTTTACTACTCTCCTGAAGAAGTGATGATTGAAACAGAAACCGTTACTTTTACTTCAACAGTAGTTGTAACAACTTTGTCAGCCATACCTCCTAAAATCTCTGCAGATTCTAGCGGTGATAAAGTGCTAACATTCAAAAAATCTTTTGCATTGAATTTTTTATTTTCCATGTTTTCATTTTTTTATGGGTTAAACAATTGGTAAACTTTTAACGACACCAGAAATTTTACTTACTATTTTTATACCCTCGTTGGTCTTTTGCTTGCAAGCTATTTTTTTAATCTATTTTTCTCTTCTTCGTTGCTTCCCTCTATTTGAGTAGTTTTAATATCTTTATTGCCCAATTTATAAACTACAGATATTCTTAAAAATCGTATATCTTCATAGTTTCTATAAATAATTGGATAATTATTGGTTATAGATGTTTGGGTAATTATACTGGTCTTTAAAATGTCGTTTCCTATAATTGCTAAGCTCCATTTTTTATTTAAAAACAAAAATTTTAAGGACGCATCAAGCTGACTGTATGCGGATATTTTATCGACTCCTGAAACTCCTTTAAAATTATAGGAGTAGTTTAATGCAAACAAAACTGTTTTTTCTTTATTGAAAATAAAATTATTGTTTGTAGTTAGATTATAATTAACACCTGTTATATTTGAATTTATATAAGAAACAGATGATTTTGAATTGGAATAAAAAATATCAAAACTATTATAACTTTGAAACCATTCTTTATGACTAATTGTGTACGATTCTGAAAGACCAAAATTTTCCGAGTTTAAGTAATTTAAAATAATATTGGCTTGTATACCATCTAATGGGTTAATGAAAATAATCCCTCCTGTACCATTTGAAATTTTAGAATAATATAATCTATTATTCCAATTACTTTTATAAGTGTAATTAATTTCTAAATTATTGCTGTAACTAGGTTGTAAAAAAGGGTTTCCTTCAGAATATTGATATTTGTTATTATAAATCCTAAAAGGATTTAGGAATTCAAAATAAGGTCTATCTAATCGTTTGCCATAGCTGAATGACAATGAATTGTTTTCATTCGGTGCGTAAGACAAATAGAATGTTGGAAATAATTTTGAATAATTATTTTTGTTTGTTTGGTTTAATGTAATGGAGTTACCCTCTGTTTGTGTAGTTTCTAATCGTAAACCTAATTGACTTTCCCATTTTTCTCCTAGCTTTTTACTTCCCGAAATATATAAAGCTTCCGTGTTTTCTTTATAAACAAATTTATTACTTTGTAATGGGTCAAATACTTGATTTCCTGTTGTGAGATTATAAAGTGCTAAATCAGTATTGTTTTTTGTAAATGAAATTTTGCCACCAAAAGTTAAGTCTATAAATTTAGTTGGGAAATCAACATCAATTTTTGCTGAATAATTTGTTATATTTTGTTCTGAAATATTATTTGCAGAATAGTATGAGTTTGGTATTATCGTTTGGTTTTGGTAGAGGTTATTTGAACTAAATATTCGGTCTTGGTTATCATCAAATACTAAATAGTTAAAATTTGTTGAAATTTTTCTGCCAATTGTATCAAGTTTGTATATTGTATAAATATCAACGGCATTAATATTATTTTTTATTTTATTCTCTGCACTGCTGATAATTAATGAGTCAATAGTGCTTAACGAATTATTTTTTATTGTTGAAAAATCTTTTTCTTTGTTATTCTTGTTATTATTACTTCCTATATATTGAAGTCCGATATTAAATTTTTCTGAAAATTTATAATTAACCCCCAATCTTCCTCTAACTATATCATAATAATTTCTGTTCGTGTTTTCTTCTTGCCAAGTTTGACTAGGGTAAAAAAATGTTGTGTTATATGTTGGGCTTATAGAACCGTTTGTTATACCTAAATCTGAACTAATGGATATTTTCTTTTTATCATAATTAAATCCTCCACCAACACTTCCTGCGGGGTAGGTTGTTTGCGTGTAAGTACCTCTCATATTAGCACTCCAACTATCTTTTTTTGCTTTTTTTAATTTAATATTAATCAGTCCTCCATTTCCTTTAGCTTCATATTTTGCTGGAGGGGTTGTAATAACTTCAATGGCTTTTATATTATCCGAGGGTATTGTTTTCAAGAAATTTATCAAATCATCACCAGCAAGTTGAATTATTTTATCATCAATCATAACAGCTAAATTATTTTTACCAATCATACTAATTGCATCATTTTGAACTCTAATATTTGGAGTAGACTTTAGAGCATCAATAGCATCGCCGCCAGAGGCTGAAATGCTGTTTTCGACATTGAAAACTAGCCTATCTACTTTGCGTTCGATGAGTTTCTTTTTGGAGTTTACAACTACTTCTTGCAGTTGTTGTGGGGTGTCATTTAGGATAATAATGCCTAAATTAACGTCTTGAGAGGCATTTATTGTTTGTTCTTTCAGTACTTTGCCCAGATGTTTTATCAACAAAGTATATGTGCCTTTGGGTGTTGTGAGGCTAAAGTTGCCCTTGCTGTCTGACAAATCGCTATGGGTTATATGGGCTTGATTGTTTTGCAGTTGCACTTCTAATAACTCAAGAGGTTGGTTTTGTGAGTCTGTTATTTGTCCACTGATTTTTACTTGTGCCAAAACTCCAAATGGTAATACAAATAGCCATAAAAAAATTGTGAATTTAGTCATTTTTTACTTTTTTAATTTATTCTGGTATATTATATAGCATATAATACGTTTTTTTAAAACATCACATCTTCATAATGCGAAATATTCTGTTATATGTATATCTTTGTACTTCTGATTCATTATTTAATTACAAACTTAAAACAAAAAAATATACAAACCAAATATTTTTCTCTATTTTTTTTTTTTTTTTTT
>NZ_MUGT01000150.1 GCF_002217205.1 Flavobacterium branchiophilum NBRC 15030 = ATCC 35035
TTAATAATTATAGAAATATTATTTTATTAAAAAACATTTATTATTTTTAAAAAAATATAAGATTATAAAAATTGATAATTATATGAATACCTTTTTAATGTCATAAATAGTTTATAAAAAAAATTAAATTTACATATAAACCTAATGATTAATGATTTAATAATTAAAAACAATGAAAATCACAAACTTAAATAACAATTTAGAGCCTACACCATCAAACAAAAAAAAATACATTATCATCATAATTGCAGTATTAGTATTATTTGGTTTTGCAATACCAAAAATATTGAAACAATTTGAACAAAAAGAAGTTACATGTTTGCCAAATAAGAATGCTATTTACGAAAAATATAAAGATGCAGTTGTTTTAGTAAAACATACTTACAGTTATCAAGTTTCGATAAAAGGTGCAAAACCGTTTATTTTGAATGTAAATGATGCCAATTATGGCGAACAAACCATTACAGGAACTGGTTTTTTTGTATCTGAAGATGGTAAAATAGTTACCAATCATCATGTGGCAGAACCTTGGAAATATGAAGATTTGAATAAAAATTTAAGTGATAACTTAGCTCAAGAAATTTCATATATTTTACCAGAAAATATAGATCCAGACGAGGCTAAAGAATATTTGGAAAAAAATTGGGATATGGTAAATTATGATGAAGAAGGAGGAGCAAATTCTGAACAAGGAGCATCAGAAAATAACGAGAACACATCGCCACAGCAAACCATAACCGCTACAGATTCAATAGATATTAGTGAAGAAGCAGCAAATTTGGTTGAAGAAAATCATCAATTAGAAGCAGCACTAGAAACCTCAAGGAAAATGGCAATTGAAGATATAGAAGTTATTCCAGTATCTGTAAATATAAGTATTGCTTTACATGGTTCAAATGATGAATGGCTAGAATGTGAAATTTTGAAAACAGCAGATGATGGCGAAATAGATGTGGCTGTTTTGCAAATTAAAACCAAAAAAATACCAGAAAGTGTTCAAAATGTGGTTGATTTGCAATCTGCCGTTAGCGACGATACCAGTATCAAGCCAGGAACAAATGCTGTTTTGATAGGTTATCCAATGGGTATGACATTAGCAAATACCAAAAAAGGGATTAAAGTACAAATTTATGAAGGTCAAATCAATAAAGAATCAGATGGTACAAGTTTACAATATAGTGTAACTTCTACACATGGTGCCAGTGGATCACCCGTTTTTAACGAATGTGGACAATTGATAGCCGTAAATTATGCTGGATTTGACCAAGCACAAGGTTACAATTTTGGAATTGTTGTTAAACATGCTTTAAATCTTATCAATTAGAAAATATGATAAAAAAAATTAAAACCTATTTAGAAACAACTATATTTTTGGCTCAATCCTTTATTGAGCCAAAACAGTTTATCTTTTTATCTAGTGTTTTAGTTGGTATTTCTGCTGCATTTGCAGTAATAGTATTAAAAACCTTTGCACATGCTGTATTTACGTTTGCAAATTATATTGAAAGTGTATTAAAATTAGGATTTATTAATAGTTTTTTTCCTATTTTTGGTATAATTTTAACTGTATTTGTGGTAAAAAATTTATTAGGAGGAACAATAGAAAAAGGGACGTCTCAAATTTTGTATGCCGTAGCCAAAAAAGCGAGTATCATACCAAAAAAGCAAATGTTTGCTCAAATTATAACGAGCTCACTAACTGTTGGTTTAGGCGGATCAGCAGGTTTAGAGAGTCCGATAGTGATTACTGGAGCTGCATTTGGTTCCAATTATGCACAAAATTACAAACTTGGTTATCAGGACAGGACCTTATTAATTGGATGTGGTGTAGCTGCGGGTATTGCAGCTGCCTTTAATGCACCAATAGCAGGTGTATTATTTGCCATAGAAGTGCTTTTAGTAGATGTAAGTATTTCTGCATTTACTCCAATCATGATTGCGGCTGCCACAGGAGCATTAGTTTCCGCTTTGATATTAGACCCTACAATTTTATTAAATTTCAAACAACAAGAAAATTTTGATTACCATAATGTTCCGTTTTACATTGGTTTAGGCATTATTACTGGCTTAATTGCTGTTTTTTATATCAGAAATTTTCAAAGAACGGAGCATTTTTTTGCTAGAAAAAGATGGAAGCCTTATCAAAAAGCGCTGATTGGTTCCAGTATATTGGCCATTTTGATATATGTTTTTCCAACCCTATTTGGAGAAGGTTATGAAAGTATTCGGATACTTTCAGATAAAAACCCTGGTCGGATTTTAAACCACACTCTTTTTGAAAAATACAATCAAAATACTTGGGTTTTATTAATATTTGTAGGACTAACAATGTTTATAAAAGCATTTGCTACTGGTATTACTTTAGGATGTGGAGGTAATGGAGGCAACTTTGCCCCTTCCCTATTTTTAGGGTCATATTGCGGTTTTTTGTTTTCTAAAATCATTAATTTTATTGGTATTGCTCACCTTCCTATAAGCAATTTCACTTTAGTAGGAATGGCAGGAATATTAAGTGGCTTGTTTCATGCACCGCTAACAGCTATCTTTTTAATTGCCGAAATTACGGGAGGATACAATTTGATGATTCCATTAATGATTGTTTCTTCTATTAGTTTTACAATTTCAAAAAGATTTGAAAAACATTCGATGGATGTCAAAAATTTAGCCAAAAAAGGCCATGTTTTTACTAATAATAAAGATAAAAATGTGCTTACAACATTAGACATCAATCAAGTCATACAAACGGATTTTTTGACTATTACTCCAAATGAAAATTTAGAAAAATTAGTAGATTTAATTTCACATTCCAATCAAGTCATTTTTGGTGTTGTCAATCTTGATAATCAATTAGTTGGCATTGTCCATTTCAATCATATCCGTGAAATAATTTTCAATTCCTATACCGTAAAATTTACAAAAGTTTCAGAAATCATGACACAGCCTTCTGATATTATTTATCCATTAGACAGTATGGAAACGGTGATGAATAAATTTGAAAAATCAAAAGTGGCTTTTTTACCTGTAATTAAAAATGGTAAATACCACGGATTTGTATCAAAATCGGTGGCTTTAGAAGCTTATAGAGCCAAGTTAAAATCGATGAGTATAGAATAGATTTTAAAAATTTAAAATTCAAATATCTTACCGTCATCGGCGGTTTCAACATTTGAGAAAACAGTTTCAGCTTCCTGTTTAAACAAATCAATATTTTCATATCTGGTAGAAAAATGTCCTAAAATTAATTTACCAACGCCAGCTTTTGATGCTATTGTTGCTGCCTGAATAGCTGTAGCATGCATTGTTTTTTGTGCTTTTTCATGTTCTGATTCTAAAAAAGTGGCTTCATGATACAAAACAGAGGCTCCCTCAATTAGTGGAATAATACTTTCATGATACATCGTATCTGAACAAAACGCATAACTTTTTGGGGGATCAGGATCAAAAGTCAGCGTACTATTGGGTAAAAAAGTGCCATCATCAAGTATAATGTCTTTTCCGTTTTTAATATTTTGATAAAAGCAAGTATCTATTCCCCATTTTTGAACCGCTTCTAAATGTAGTTTTCTTTCATTCCTTTTTTCTTTAAACAAAAAACCATTGGTATAAATCCTATGTTTTAAAGGAATAGTTGCTACCAAAACTTTTTCGTCTTCGTAAATAATTTGACTAGTTGCAGCCTCCAATTCATGAAAAATCAATCCATAACTAGACCAAGAATGGGATAATCGTAACTGAACCGTAACCAGCTCTTTGATTCCTTTTGGCCCATAAATATGCAAATCCGTAGTACGATTGAGTAGCATAAATGTCGAAATTAAACCAATTAACCCATAACAATGGTCGCCATGTAAATGAGATATGAAAATATGATTTATTTTAGAAAATTTAATCTTGTTTTTACGGAGTTGCACTTGGGTGCCTTCACCACAGTCAATTAAAAACAATCTATTTTTGATGTCTAAAACTTGTGCTGTAGGATTTGTAAACGTTCTGGGGGTAGCAGCATAGCAGCCTAAAATGGTAAGGTTCAATATATTAAAGTTTTAAATTCCTAAATCTCTTTCAATTGCTTCCATTTCAATCACGTCATAAGCTTCTTGAAGTGTGGGAACAATTGGAAATTTGTCAGAAATAATATTAAAATCTACATGTTCGCAAACTAAAACAATTGACTTATTATTTTTTTTAAAATTTTTAAAAATAGGTAAAAATATTTTTAGATTTTTATTATTCAAATCAGTATAAAAATTCAAATTGATGATGACATTAGCGTTTAGAATTGACGGATTATTTGATTCTATTTGAGAACAAATGGCTGTTAAATCAACATTGTCAGAAGCTTGGATAACGATTGTATTCGATATATCGTTCATTTTGATAATAAATTATTTAAAATGTTATGGTTTTATAATTAAAATTCAAAATTAAATTAAAATTTTTTAAAAAGGCTAATTCAAATTAAAAAACTACTAAAATATTTTTTTTAACATAATTTTAATTTTTTCTTTGAAAATTAGAACTGCTTTAGTATCTTTCGCCCTCGAAATAATGGTATAAATATAAACCTTAAACATTGATCAAATGTTAGAAGAAAAGAATGATAACCTGCAAGAAGCAGATGGAGCATTAGAAAATGCAAATCAAATGACAACATCAACTCAAAGTCAAGATTTTGAAAATTCGATGAATAACGCAGCTGTGGAAGCAATTTCAAGTGAAGTTGCAGCACAAGGCGAAAGTGATATTAAGAATATATCTCAAATTCCAATTGAAAATTACGAAAGTATGGCAATGGAAGACATCGTAACTTCATTAGAAAGTTTGGTACAAAACGAACAAATTATGGCCTTTAAAAGCCATATTGAAGAAGCCAAAACCACATTTTTGTCAAAATATTATGAATTTATTGATGAAAAGAGAGCTCAATTTGAGGCAGAAAATGCAGATACTAATGAAGAATTTCAATATCATTTTCCATTAAAAAATAAATTTGATCAACTTTATACATTATTTAAAGACCAAAAAAACAAACATTTTAAGTCATTGCAAAATGATTTACAAGCCAATCTAAATAAAAGACTAGAAATAGTTGAAGAATTAAAAAATTTAGTTGGTGCCCAAGATAATATTCCAAATGCTTTAAAGCAGTTGAATGATTTAAGAGAGCGTTGGAAAAATGCAGGTGCAATTCCAAAAGATAAATACAACCATGTTTGGAATAATTATCATTTTCATATAGAAAATTTTTATGATTTTTTGCATTTAGACAGAGAAGCAAGAGATTTAGATTTTAAGCATAACTTAGATTTGAAACTTAAAATCATTGCCAGATGCGAACAATTATTATCTGAAACTGATTTGAATAAAGCATTTAGAGAATTGCAAGATTTGCATAGAATGTGGAAAGAAGATATTGGCCCAGTTTCAAAAGAGCATCGTGAAGAAATTTGGATCAAATTTAGCGATTTGACCAAGCAAATGCACGACAAACGTGAGCAAATGTATGAACAAGTCCGTTTGATAGAACAAGACAACTTATCCCAAAAGACTATTATAATAGAAGCGTTAGAAGTTTTAGCAAAACATAAAGTAGATTCTCATAATTTATGGTTGGCACAAATAGATCAAGTTGAAGCCTTAAGAAATGCTTTTTTTCAAGTAGGAAAAGTTCCTATGGAGGTAAATGAAGCTACTTGGCAACGTTTTAAAAATGCTGTAAAAGATTTTAATACTTTGAAAAATTCGTTTTACAAAGAAATTAAAAAAGATCAGCATGATAATTTGTCCAAAAAACAAGCATTGGTGGCCAAAGCTAATGAACTGAAAGACAGTACCGATTTTGAATTGACAACACCAATAATGAAACAAATTCAAGACGAATGGAAAACCATTGGTCATGTTCCAAGAAAAATTTCTGACAGTCTTTGGAAAGAATTTCGTGAGGCCTGTAATCATTATTTTGAGAAATTAAAAGAATTCAAATCCATTGAAAATACCGACGAAGTTGAAGCTTTTGAAAAGAAAAAAGACTACATGGAAGTCATTAGAGCTTTTGAAATGACAGGCGATCATAGAACAGATTTGAATGCCATCAAAGTTCATATAGACAATTGGAAATCATTTGGAAAAGTGCCATTTACAAGAAGACACATTGATGGAAAATTCAACAAAATTTTAGATGCCTTGTTTGAAAAATTGAGTTTAAGCAAAAAAGAATCTGAAATGGTTCGTTTTTCTAACAAGTTAGAACAAATATCTGAAAGTAACGATAGCAGAAAATTAGAAAACGAAAAAATATTTATCATTCGAAAAATTGAAGAAGTTCAAAGTGAAATATTTCAACTTGAAAATAATATACAATTTTTTGCCAATACAAGGAATGCTAAAAAGGAAAATTCAATAGTATTAGAGGTTAGAAAAAACATTGAAAAGCATAAGGAAGAATTGGTATTATTGAAAGATAAATTAAAACAAATTAGAAATTTCAAATCAGAAGAATAGTATTTTAAAAAGCCTCAAAACCTATTGAGGCTTTTTGTTAAAAAATTAATAAAGCATTGTTATTTCTTTCAGATCAAAAGATTTGATGATCTTGTTTTCGAGTACTATTTCTAATTTTCCATGAGCAGTAACTCCTACTATTTTACCCATAAAAGTTTGATGATTTGAATCTTTAAAAGGCATAAAAATATTTTTTTTGAACAATAAACCATGGTATTTTTCCCACAAAATAACGTTCATCCTTTTTGATAATAAAGATATATTGAATTGAATATTGTCTATAATATTAGATAATATCAAATCTTTATCATAAATTTGATGTGTAATATTACATAAAGAGGAAGCTTGAGGAAGATTTTCAAATGAGGTTTGATTGATATTTATTCCAAATCCGATAATAGAAATAATACTGCCATCAGTTTTGAGCGTATTTTCAATAAGTATGCCAGCTATTTTTTTTGAATCTGACAAAATGTCGTTAGGCCATTTGATCGAAATATGTGGAATGTCAATATCTATTAATGTAGTAGCAATGGCTGTTGTAATGGCTACATTAAGATTGAAAATGTCTGAAGTCTGTTTTAAAATGTTTTTTATTAAAATGCTAACAATAAGGTTCTTACCGTTTTCAGAATTCCATTTTGCGCCCATTTGCCCTTTGCCATTGGTTTGGTTTTCGGCAGTTACAACAGTAAAATTTTCGAGTACATGAGTACTACTTAAACGTTTTAGATAATCATTGGTAGAATCTATGGCATTGAGTTTGATAATATTCATAAAATATAAAAATAATTTAAACTTTTGTTAAGGTTCAAAATTAACAACAAAAAATGATAACTTTGCAAAATATACAAAAATAATAAATGACAAAAAAAGAAATTAATAATGATGAACTTTTAGCTTTCATCATCAAAGGGATAGAAGAAGTAAAAGGAAACGATATAGATATTTTGGATTTGAGATTGATAGACAATGCCTCATGCGATTATTTTGTGATTTGTAATGGAAATTCAAATACACAAGTCAATGCTATAGTCAATTCCATTCAAAAAACGGTCTCAAAGGCCATCAAAGACAAACCTTGGCATGTAGAAGGATCTGATAATGCAGAGTGGGTTTTGATGGATTATGTAAATATTGTAGTACATGTTTTTCAAAAACACATACGTGAATATTACAATATTGAAAGCCTTTGGGGCGATGCCAAAATGACTTCGATAGAAAATAAATATTAAAAAATAAAGCATGTCTAAAGATAACAAACCTACTCCAAAAAAGATTAAAATTAGTCCGTGGTGGATATATGGTGCTATATTGGCCATAATTTTAGTTTACAATATTTTTGATGATGGCATCAAAAATTATGCACAGCCCGAAAAAATTTCAGTTGCACAATTCAATAATTTCCTAGAAAAAGGAGATATTTCAAATGTAATTGTATATGAAAAAGTACAAGCAGAAATATTTTTGTCTGACAAAGGTAAAAATAGCAAAGAACATGAAAAAGTAAAGTTGGATGTATTTAAAAAACCCAATAAAGGTCCTCAATATTTTGTACAAATAGGTAATGAGGAATCTTTTCAAAACATTTTGGAGAAAGCCAGAACACAAGGCAAATTAAAAGACTATAGTTTTGCACCAAAAAACCAAGCCATGTCATTGTTTGTAGATATTTTACCATTCTTAGTTATCATTGGAATTTGGATTTTTGTAATGCGTAAAATGTCAGGAGGAAGCGGTGGCGGACCTGGGCAAATGTTTAGTATAGGAAAATCAAAAGCCAAACTTTTTGACGAAAAAACAGATATTAAAGTAACATTTAAGGATGTAGCAGGGCTTGAAGGAGCAAAAGAGGAGGTACAAGAAATTGTAGAATTTTTGAAAAACCCTGAAAAATATACTAATTTAGGAGGAAAAATACCAAAAGGTGCTTTGTTAGTTGGCCCACCTGGTACAGGAAAAACGTTGTTGGCAAAAGCGGTAGCTGGAGAAGCACAAGTCCCTTTTTTCTCATTATCAGGTTCGGATTTTGTTGAAATGTTTGTTGGTGTTGGGGCCTCAAGAGTAAGAGATTTATTTAAGCAAGCCAAAGAAAAATCGCCAGCTATAATATTTATAGATGAAATTGATGCTGTAGGAAGGGCAAGAGGAAAAAACAGTATGTCTGGCGGCAATGATGAAAGGGAAAATACGCTCAACCAGTTGCTTACAGAAATGGATGGTTTTGGAACCAATTCTAATGTGATTGTTTTAGCTGCAACTAATAGAGCAGACGTTTTAGACAAAGCCCTGATGAGAGCAGGAAGATTTGACAGACAAATTTATGTAGATTTGCCAGACATTCGAGAAAGAGCTGAAATATTTCAAGTACATTTGGCACCATTAAAAAAAGTTGAAGGATTAGATATTGACTTTTTAGCCAAACAAACACCAGGTTTTTCTGGAGCAGATATTGCCAATGTTTGTAATGAAGCAGCATTGATTGCAGCAAGAAATAACAAAGAAGCGGTTGATAAACAAGATTTTCTGGATGCAGTAGATAGAATTATTGGTGGATTGGAGAAAAAAAATAAAATTGTTACACCAAACGAAAAACGGGCCATTGCTATTCATGAAGCAGGGCATGCCACAGTGAGTTGGATGTTGGAGCATGCAGCCCCATTGATAAAAGTAACCATTGTGCCAAGAGGTCAAAGCTTAGGAGCAGCATGGTATTTGCCAGAAGAGCGATTAATTGTAAGACCCGACCAAATGTTAGACGAAATGTGTGCGACTATGGGAGGTCGAGCAGCGGAAAAAGTAATTTTTGATAAAATATCAACCGGAGCTTTAAGTGATTTAGAGAAAGTAAACAAACAGGCAAGAGCTATGGTTACGATTTATGGATTAAATGAAAAACTTGGAAATATTACTTATTATGACTCTTCTGGACAAAGTGAATATGGATTTACAAAACCATATTCAGAAGAAACTGCCTTAGTTATTGATCAAGAAATTTCAAAATTAATAGAAGGGCAATACCAAAGAGCTATTGAAATTTTGACAGAAAACAAAGATAAATTAAACCAATTAGCAGATATATTAATAGAAAAAGAAGTTATTTTTAAAGATGATTTAGAATTGATTTTTGGAAAAAGAGATTTTAACCAAAACACATTCGACACTGAAATATCATAATGTTAATAAATCTTAATAAAAAATCTTAATTCAATGTATATTTGAATTAAGATTTTTTTATATTTGTAGGTTACAAGTAATAGGTGTAAATAAAAATGAATTTATTTAAAAAAATTTTTGGTTTAACTCCAGAAATAGAACAAGAAGATAACGTGTCTATTTTTAGTGAAATAGACAGTGAAATGACTATTAGTATAGAGGAACGTTTTGTAAAACTATTTCATGAAAATGGAGGTAAATTTATTTATTGTGAAGATTTTAATGAACTCCGAGAACAATTTTTGAATATTTTAGTAGAAAATGATTGGTTTGAATGTAGTGTATTATGTTTTGAAAATCAATTGATTCCTTTGCTTGAAGAAAATAAATTATTTTATAAAGCAAATGAGGAACCACAATTTTTATTTGCCACTTGTGAAGGATTGATAGCTGAAGAAGGCTCAATATTAATGTCATCTAATCAGGTAAAACATTTTAAACCTAATGATTTGCCTAAAAACATTATAATTTTATCTAGAACCAATCAATTTAATGAAACTATAAGTGATGGTTTAAGAGCTATCAAAAAGAAATATACAGCCAATTATCCCTTTAATATCATGGCAATAAAAAATTTTACTGAAAAAATTGACGAAAATTTTATGAATTATGGTATTTGTTCCAAAAATTTGTATTTATTACTTTTAGAAGAGTAATCATGAGAGAAACTACTACAAGAGCCCTATCTGGCATTATTTATATCATTATTTTGATAGGTGCCACTATATATTCTAAGTTAAGTTTTAATTTACTTTTTTTGTTTTTTTTAATAGTTTCTATATACGAATTTTGTAATTTATTAGATTTAAATAAAGTTATTTCATGGATTATTGGATTAGTAATTTATAATTTATTTGTAGTTATTGAAACAACTACATACAATCAAATATTACTTTTATGTGGTTCATTATTTGTATGTATAAGATTATTGGTATCGCTATTTCAAAATAAATTTGTTAAATTTGATGTTTTATCAAAATATGTTTTACTTATTGGTTATATCATTTTACCATTTGTAATACTAATAAAAATACCCTATTTGAATGCTATATTTTATCCAAAAATAATAATTTCTATTTTTATTTTAATATGGGTAAACGACACTTTTGCCTATATAGTTGGTAAATCGATAGGAAAAAATAAATTATTTGAATCGATTTCACCCAAAAAAACAATAGAAGGTTTTCTTGGTGGCTTAATGTTTGCTTGCATTGGGAGTTTGTTAATTGCAAAATATTTTGTACCAATGACATTGTTATTTTGGCTAACAATCGCAATAATTGTAGGTATATTCGGCACAATTGGCGATTTAGTTGAGTCGAGATTTAAAAGATTGGCGGGCGTCAAAGATAGTGGCAGTATTATGCCTGGCCATGGAGGAATTTTAGACAGATTAGATAGTGTTATTTTTGTGGCACCATTTATATATTTATTTTTACAAATTATTCAAATATTATAAGATGATTAAATTTCATAAAGAAGGAACTGTAATTATTACAACCACATTATTTTTGACAACCGTTTTAGTAATTGGTGCAGATAAGTTAATGGAAACAAGTTGGTTAAAATTATCAATACAAATTGTTGCATTATTACTATTGATAATCGTATTACAATTTTTTAGAAATCCAAACAGACAAATTACCCCAAATAAAAATGTAGTGTTAGCTCCTGTTGATGGAAAAGTTGTTGTAATTGAAGAGGTTTTCGAAAAAGAATATTTTAAGGATAAAAGATTACAAGTATCTATATTTATGTCGCCAATTAATGTTCATGTAACGAGATATGCCATGAGTGGTAAAATAAATTTTAGTAAATACCACCCAGGAAAATTTTTAGTGGCATGGCACCCAAAGGCAAGTGAAGAAAATGAGCGTACTACGATTGTACTTGAAAATGCTGAATTTGGCGAAATTTTGTATCGTCAAATAGCGGGAGCATTGGCCAAAAGAATTGTCAATTATGCGATTGAAGGTACAGAAGTAATTCAAGGTGACGATGCTGGATTTATTAAATTTGGATCGAGAGTTGACTTGTATTTTCCGATTGGCACCAAAATAGATGTAGTATTAGGGCAAAAAGCAATCGGAAATAAAACCATTATTGCATCAAAATAATGTTGGAAAAAGATTTAGATATTAGATTTCAGGAAGCAGTAACCATTGCTTTAACCATTCCGCAATCATCTTTGCCGCAAGATGTTCAATTGCGGTTGTATGCTTATTATAAACAAGCCACTTTAGGTACTATCGAATCCTCTAAACAAATGAGTTTTGATTTAAGAAATGCTTTTAAAACCAATGCTTGGATGCAAATAAGTCATTTGAGTGTAGAGGAAGCAAAAGAATTGTATATAGCATCCATTTTATCTATAAAAAATAAAATTTAATTATTTTTGTAAAACATTATTTAAAAAAAATAAAAAAAATGAAGATATTAAAATTGTTTTTTTGTTTGTTAGTGTTACAATCATGTCATAAAAAAAAATTGACTGAAGTTGTTGAAGTTCCGTTGCCCACAGCTCAAGAAACCACTAAGATTGGTAATCCAAATGATGTTAATGCCGTAGAAGGAACTTTCAAATTATTAAAATTATCATATAATTACGATGCGTTTGAACCCAGTATTGATGCCAGAACAATGGAAATCCATTATTCGAAACATTATGTAAATTATCTTAATAATTTAAACAAAGCTATTGCTAATACTGAAAATCAAACAAAATCATTAGAAGAATTATTAATAAATTTAGATGTTAAAAATGAAGATTTAAAAAATAATTTAGGTGGCGTTTACAATCATAATTTGTATTTTGAATCTATCGGTGGTAAAAAAAATCAAATTCCAAAGGATACCCTATCGGGGGCAATAAACAAAAGTTTTGGTTCTTTTGAAAATTTTACTTCAGTTTTTAAGTCAAGTGCTTCAAAACAATTTGGATCTGGTTGGACTTTTTTGATAATCACAAAAAAAGGAATGTTAGAAGTGGTAAATAGCCAAAACCAAGATAATCCATTAATGCCTAATGCTATTGTGAAAGGAAAACCAATTTTAGCAATTGATTTGTGGGAACATGCTTATTATTTGAATTATCAAAATAAAAGAAATCAATATATTGATGCTTTTTTCAATATCATCAATTGGGAAAATATTGCAAGAAATTACGAAGAAAGTTTAAAATAAACTATTTTTGCATGAATTTCAAATGATCTAATTTATCATTTAATTCTTTCAATAATAAAAATTGTTTTTCTTGTGTTTCAAAAAGTGTTTTAATTTGTTCTTCGAGTAACAAATCCATTTTTTGATTTAAACTTCTAACCTGCATTTCCGCTTTTAAATTGATTAAATAATCATTTTCACTTCTTTTACGGTCTTTTTCTTCTTGCCTGTTTTGACTCATCATAATAATTGGTGCCTGCAGTGCTGCTATACAAGATAAAATAAGGTTCATTAATATGAAAGGATATGGGTCAAATTTATAAAAACCTGTAGCCAAAACATTAAATATAATCCATACAATTAAAAGAAGAAAAAAAGAAATTATGAAATTCCAACTTCCACCAAATTGAGCTACTTTGTCAGATATTTTTTGTCCTTTTGTTAGTTTTTCTAATGGCGGATGAATCAAATTTTGAATAATCAGTTCTTCAGCATCAATAGATTTTTTTACAATATCATGCAATTTTTCCAATTGCTTTTGTTCTTCTTTAATAAATTCTTTTATATTTATATTTTCCATTTTATTTAATTATGATATTCAAATATAAGAATTAATATAACACGATATCAAATTATTTTATATTTTCATTATAATACCTGCTTTCAATTCTTTTGATGTCTTTTATAGAATTTTTGGTCCAATTGAGTCTTTTTTCTAACATAACAGCTTCGTTCAATTGCCAATTAATAGTAGATTTTCTCAATCTGGATGTTAAATTTTGTAATATAATAGCAGCTGAAACAGAGATATTTAAGCTCTCTGTAAATCCAACCATTGGAATTTTTAAAAAACCGTCTGCATTTTTTATTATTTCTTCTGACAATCCTGCCCTCTCAGTTCCGAAAAATAATGCACTTGGTTTAGAAATATCAAAATCCTCCAATAAACAATCATTTTCATGTGGTGTAGTAGCAATGATTTGGTACCCTTTGTTTCGTAGTGTTTCAATACACGTTTGTTGTGATTCATATTTATAAATATCAACCCATTTTTGAGCTCCCATGGCTATTTCTCTATCAATTGATTTTCCAAATCGTTGTTCTATGACATGAAGTTCTTGTACACCAAATACTTCGCAACTTCTCATTACAGCACTAGTGTTGTGGAGTTGGTACACATCTTCAATAGCAACTGTAAAATGATTAGTACGGTTTTTTAATATTTTTAAAAAATTTTCTTTTCTATTTTCTGTCAAAAAAGTTTCTAAATACGCTAAATAATCTAAATCAATCATAATTTATAAAATATTTGGCAAAATTAAAAAAAATGGTTAATTTTAGGGAGTTAAATTCTAAATAAAACAGCCAATAATTAATGTTTTTTGGGCGTTCCCCAAGGGTCGGGCTATCTGTTGCAAACTACGTTCATTGAACTCCAAAAGAAATGAAATATTGTGAAATAATCTTATTTGAGGTTGAAAAAGCCTCAAAAAAGGATTTCTACAACTATCCCTAACGCAAAATACTGTAAATAAAGAATATAACTTTTTGAAATTGAAAATAATCAATACATCTAATAATTTGCAAATGAAAAAAATAGTAGTACTCACAGGAGCAGGAATAAGTGCAGAAAGTGGCATAAAAACCTTTAGAGATAGTGATGGCATGTGGGAAAATCACAATGTTATGGATGTGGCAACTCCAGAAGGATGGCAAAAAAACCCAAAGTTGGTTTTAGATTTTTATAATCAAAGGAGGAAACAACTGAAAAGTGTATATCCGAATAAGGCTCATAGTATATTAAAAGATTTAGAGGATCTTTTTGATGTAGAAATTATTACACAAAATGTTGATAATTTGCATGAAAAAGCAGGAAGTAGTGCCATAATACATTTGCATGGCATGCTAACCAAAGTTAGAAGCACAAAACATGCTAATGTAGTTTTAGATTGGCATGACGATTTGAACTGGGGCGATACTGATTCAAATGGTCATCAATTACGACCCCATATTGTTTGGTTTGGCGAAGCCGTTCCTATGATTGAAAAAGCGGCCTTAATAGTAGAGAAGGCCGATATATTAGTTATAATTGGCACTTCGTTGCAAGTATATCCAGCAGCTAGTTTGATGCAATATGCTAATGCAAATACGACAATATATTATATTGATCCAAATCCTGCTGAAATGTATGATTTGCCTAATGATGTATATATTATTAAAGAAAAAGCATCAGTTGGTATGGAAAAATTATATAAAATATTAATAAATTAACATTCAATATTTGATAATTAGTTTTCGATAAATACAACCCATTTATTCAAAAAACTAATTATCTTTGGGCTTTGAAAATAAACAACAATTACAATGACATCTCTTACAGAATTAAATGCCATATCGCCGATTGATGGCAGATATAGAAATAAAACCCAAAATTTAGCTCCTTTTTTCTCGGAAGAAGCCTTAATAAAATATAGAGTTCAAGTAGAAATAGAGTATTTTATTGCATTATGCGAAATACCATTACCACAATTAAAGGAAATTAATTCAAATATTTTTTCAGATTTAAGAAATATATACCTAAATTTTTCTACAAAAGATGCATTATGGATCAAAGAAACTGAAAAAATTACTAATCACGATGTAAAAGCTGTAGAATATTTTATTAAGGAAGCATTTGAAAAACATGGATTAGGTGCATATAAAGAGTTTATTCATTTTGGTTTAACTTCGCAAGATATAAATAATACTGCTATACCCCTATCTACAAAAGAAGCATTTGAACAGGTTTATTTACCACTTTTAATCGAATTAACTGCTAAATTAAAAGAGTTGAGCATTGAATGGCAATCTATACCAATGTTGGCCAAAACTCACGGACAGCCCGCCTCTCCTACCCGTTTGGGCAAAGAAATTGCGGTATTTGTTACTCGTATCGAAGAACAATTGCGGTTGCTTTTTAACATTCCTTTTGCAGCAAAATTTGGTGGAGCCACAGGCAATTATAATGCCCATCATGTGGCATACCCTCAAATAGATTGGAAAGCGTTTGGTACAAAATTTGTTAGCGAAAACTTAGGTTTACATCATTCTTTTCCCACAACACAAATAGAACATTACGATCATTTTGCAGCATTTTTCGATGCTTTAAAACGCATCAATACCATCGTTATAGATTTAGACAGAGATATTTGGACCTATGTTTCGATGGATTATTTTAAACAAAAAATTAAAGCAGGCGAAATTGGTTCCTCTGCCATGCCTCATAAGGTAAACCCTATTGATTTTGAAAATTCTGAAGGAAATTTAGGTATAGCAAATGCAATTTTTGAACATTTAGCTGCAAAATTACCTACCTCTAGGTTGCAACGAGATTTAACAGACAGTACCGTTTTAAGAAACATTGGTGTACCTATAGGTCATACCATCATTGCATTTGAATCTACTTTGAAAGGTTTGAATAAATTATTATTGAACAAAATTAAATTTGAAGAAGATTTAGAAAAAAATTGGGCTGTTGTAGCTGAAGCAATTCAAACAATTTTAAGACGTGAGGCGTATCCAAATCCTTATGAAGCATTAAAAGGATTAACCAGAACTAATGAAACGATTACAAAACAATCTATTCATGAATTTATTCATACATTGGAAGTTTCAGACGAAATTAAATCGACTCTTTTAAATATTTCTCCAAGTAATTTTACAGGTATATAAAATTATAATTAGTATATTACAAAATATTTTATTTAAATGAATGTAATTTCTTCAAAATTTTGGGCTTTATTGAGTTTTTGTTTTTTGATTTTGCTCGTTTTTTTATATTATGCAGAAATGAATTACAATCAATCAAAAACTACAAATATTATACCTCAAGCCGGTGTTATATTGAGTTTTGATGATGATTATGTAGCTGAATGGCAAATGGCTGATAATTATTTGAAAATTTACCGCTGGAAAGCAACTTTTTTTGTAAGTAAAATAAATAAAATTAAATATCCGCAATTGATTCAATTGTTAAAATTTCAACAAAATGGACATGAAATTGCGGGGCATGGATGGTTACATACCAAAGCACCATTGTATTTAAAAAAACATTCTATTGCTTCGTATATGAATTTGGAAATTTTACCGATGCAAAATTTTTTTAGACAGAATAATTTAAAATTACACTCTTTTTCTTATCCTTATGGGGAAAGAAATGAAATTTTGGATAAAAATTTGTATCAAAAATTTAAGATATTAAGAGGTACAACTTATGCTAGTTTTGAACCTGAAAGACAAAATTGTTATAATGATTATGCCTCACGATTGGTATTAGGTTGGGGAATTGATGAATTTTACCCTCAATTTAGCATTACATATCTTGAAAAATTATTAGCATTTGCAAAAAAAAATAACAAAATATTAATATTATATGCACACAAACCCGTAAAAGCAGTTAAAGGTAAATACGAAGTTGATTTGAAAACATTAGTTTTTATTTGTCAGTATGTACAAAAAAACAATATGAAATTTTATACATTTAAAGATTTGAATTAAAAAACTCGATACTATAAATTACAGTATCGAGTTTTTGATTTTATTCTTGTTTTTGTCCCATCATCATCAAATAAGCTTTCAAAAAATGATCTATTTCACCATCCATTACCCCATCTACATTACTTGTTTCTTCTTGAGTGCGTACATCTTTTACTAATTTATAAGGATGCATTACATAATTTCTTATTTGTGAACCCCATTCAATTTTCTTTTTATTAGCTTCTATCTCATCTCGCAATGCTTGTTTTTTCTTTAATTCAATTTCATATAATTGAGATTTTAAAAGTTGCATTGCTTTGGTTTTATTATCTAATTGCGATCTTGTTTCAGAATTTTCTATAATAATACCAGTAGGATGATGCCTTAATCTTACTGCAGTTTCAACTTTATTTACATTTTGTCCCCCTGCCCCACTCGACCTCATGGTTTCCCAGGATATATCTGCTGGATTAATATCAATTTGGATGGTATCATCTGCCAACGGATATACATATACCGATGCAAACGAGGTATGCCTTTTGGCATTGCTATCAAATGGCGAAATCCGAACCAACCGATGCACACCATTTTCGCCTTTGAGGTATCCAAACGAATAATCACCCTCAAATTCTAGTGTAACGGTTTTTATACCAGCCGCTTCGCCTTTTTGAAAATTCAATTCTTTGATTTTATAGCCTTCTTTTTCGCCCCACATCATGTACATCCGCATCAACATCGAAGCCCAATCACAGCTTTCAGTACCTCCAGCACCTGCAGTTATTTGTAGTACAGCACTTAATGAGTCTCCTTCGTCTGCAAGCATATTTCTAAATTCGATAGCTTCAATATGATGGTTAACTTTCATATAGTGCTCGTCTAATTCTGCTTCTGTCAATTCGCCCTCTTTATAAAAGTCAAATGCCAATTGCAATTCGTCCGCAAGTACAACAGCTTTATCATAATCTTCAACCCATTTTTTCTTACTTCTTAAAGTTTTGATATATGCTTCAGCTTCCTTTGGATTGTCCCAAAAATTGGGAGCCAGAGTTTTTTCCTCTTCATTTGTGATTTCTATCAATTTGGCATCCACGTCAAAGATACCTCCTCAACGCCCCAAGGCGTTCCACAATTCCCTTAACTTGTTCGGTAGTTGTCATTAAAATTTTGTTAATTAATTATTTTATAAACTTTTTAAAAAAATATAATTTTTCATCTATTTTCTAATTACCTCGAATAATTTGGTGCTTCTTTTGTAATGGTTACATTATGTGGGTGGCTTTCTCTAATGCCACTTGCTGTAATTCTTACAAATCTACCATTTTGCTGTAATGTTGGAATGTCTTTTGCACCACAATACCCCATCCCTGCTCGCAATCCACCAATAAATTGCAACATGCTTTCGTTGAGTTCGCCTTTATATGGAACTCGACCAACAATGCCTTCGGGTACAAGTTTTTTTACATCGTCTTCAACATCTTGAAAATAACGGTCTTTAGACCCTCCTTCCATGGCTTCTACAGATCCCATGCCTCGGTAGGATTTGAACTTTCTACCTTCAAAAATAATGGTTTCACCAGGAGATTCTTTTGTACCGGCCAATAAGGATCCAAGCATTACACAATCGGCTCCAGCAGCCAATGCTTTTGGAATATCGCCTGTGTAGCGAATACCACCATCAGCAATTACGGGTATCCCTGTTCCTCTTAATGCGGCAGCTACTTCTAAAACAGCAGAAAATTGAGGAAAACCAACACCTGCAACAATTCGTGTGGTACATATAGAACCAGGGCCAATGCCTACTTTTACGCCGTCGGCACCATTTTCTACTAAAAACAAGGCAGCTTCTGGTGTTGCAATATTTCCTACAATAACATCAATTTGAGGAAATTTTGATTTTACGTCTTTCAATACATTTACAACGCCTTGAGTGTGTCCGTGGGCAGTGTCTATAATAATTGCATCCACTCCCGCTTTTACTAATGCTGCTGCTCGTTCTACTGCATCGCCAGTTACTCCAATTGCAGCCGCTACTCGCAACCTTCCAAAAACATCCTTATTGGCAATTGGTTTTTGATTATGTTTTGTAATATCTCTAAACGTTATCAAGCCAACTAATTGATAATCAGCATTAACAACAGGTAATTTTTCTATTTTATATCCTTGCAATACTTCCTCGGCTTGTTCTAATGAAGTCCCTTCCGAAACGGTAACTAAGTCTTTAGCCGTCATGACTTCTTGAATAGGTCTGGCATTATTTTTTTCAAATCGTAAATCTCTATTGGTAACAATACCTTTCAAAACTTTATTTTCGTCCACAATTGGAATGCCGCCAATACCATATTCTTTCATAGCATTTTTAGCATCGGCCACAGTCGAAGATAATAAAAGTGTTACAGGATCTATAATCATTCCAGACTCTGCTCGTTTTACTTTTTTCACTTTTGCAGCTTGCTGAGCAATAGTCATGTTTTTGTGCAAAACTCCAATACCTCCTTCTTGAGCCATTGCAATTGCCATGGCACTTTCTGTAACAGTGTCCATTGCTGCCGACACAATTGGTACATTTAAGGTAATGTTTTTAGAAAATTTTGTTTGAATACTCACTTCTCTAGGAAGTACATTTGAGTAATTTGGAACTAATAATACGTCGTCATACGTAAGTCCTTCGCCGATAATTTTAGATAGGTGTGCGTTCATTGCAATTTGTGATTAAATTGCGTGCAAATATATATAAAAATTTTTAAATCAAGCATTATTTTGCTTTGATTTTGAAATTAGCTAAATTCAACTAACAAATGCATAAATTTTAGATTTATATTGTAATATAATGGCAGCGTATTGAAATTTATAATAATGATTGCATGGTTTTTTAATTTGTAGAATATCAGTTGTTGAAAATATTTTGTACTAAAGTTTTTTATAAAAAAATAATTTATTT
>NZ_MUGT01000151.1 GCF_002217205.1 Flavobacterium branchiophilum NBRC 15030 = ATCC 35035
CGGAACTATTTTTTTGGATTCATTTTAGTAAAAAAAAACCTATAGATTGTACTATTTTATATGTATATTTGACATTTTACCATCCACTTTTATGGTATTGAATGAAAATTGGACAAACAAAAAACCATTTATTCAAATATTTTTATACATTTGAGTTTTCAAACAAAACCTTGAACTAAAATGATAACAGTACAAACACAAGTCAATGCTCCCATAGAAACCGTTTGGGAATATTGGACAAATCCAAAGCATGTCCTGCATTGGAACCATGCTTCTGCCGATTGGCATACTACAAAAGCCACCAACCAACTCGAACTTCATGGGACTTTTTGCTATACCATGGCGGCCAAAGATGGCTCATTTAGCTTTGATTTTGGTGGACAATATACACTTATAAACCCTCAAAAAAACCTCCATTTTACGTTGGCAGACCACAGAACCGTGCAAATAGCATTTGAAAACACCCCAAATGGCGTAATCATTACCGAAACTTTTGAACCCGAAAACCAAAACTCACACGAATTACAACAAGCGGGATGGCAGGCCATATTAGATAATTTTAAAAATTATACAGAACAAACCCAAAATTAACATAACCTAATAACTAATTTACAATCAACACATTATGGCAACAGTCAATGCGTATCTTACTTTTAATGGCAACTGCGAAGAAGCCTTTTTGTTTTATAAATCAGTTTTTGGAGGCGATTTTGCTTATGTAGGTCGTTTTTCAGACATGCCTCCATCCGAAGACAACGAACCTCTTTTGCCCGAAGTAGCGCAAAAAATCATGCACATCAACTTGCCAATCAGTAATGAAACGATACTTTTGGGCAGCGATAATATTGAAGGTAAGTATGGAAAAGTGGTTTTTGGCAACAATATTGCGCTGTCCATCAACACGGCCTCCGTTTCAGAAGCAGACCACATTTTTAATGCACTTGCAGTTGGCGGAACCATTACAATGCCCCTCGAAAAAACGTTTTGGAATGCTTACTTCGGCATGCTTACCGACCAATTTGGTATTCAATGGTTGGTGAATTACGATTTTCCATTAGACAAATAACAAACTTTTGGCCTATAAAAAATACAACACTACAAATTATTTTTTATAGGTCAAAATCTTATAAAAATATAAATTATTAGGAGCTATTTCCAGCTTTTCATTTCAATCTTTTTGTTTTTTTATCATTTTTTTATAAACACACCAAACAACATTAAAATCCTGCTTTCAAACCAACATTATCCCAAAAAAACAAAAAGGATTTCCATTGCAATCTGGGCTAGGGCTTCCCGTTTTCAAACATGTATCATATTAAAAATTAAAAAGTAATTTATTTTTTTACAATTTCTCAATTTCGCTTTCAGAAAGGCCTGTCAATTTCATAATATCCATAATAGCAAGCCTCATTTGTTTGGCAGATTTTGTTCCTTCTATTTTTCCTTCGTCAAAAGCGGTGTCTATAACTCCTTTTAGATCTCGGTATGTTTTTAAACTACTTTCATAATGCTCTAGTTCGGCCTGTCCGAACGTTGCTAATTCGGCTTTCTCAAATGCTTGGGTAAATACTTCGTCCTTAAAAATTGTAGGTATAGATTGAAAATCTTCCAAATGCTTGATAAAGTACAACCATTTGTCCAAACGTGATATTAAGGCTGACTCTGTGAGCTTAAAATTGGGCATTTCAAGGTAAATGTAAGTCAATTTTTCATAAAAAGTCTTCCCATTTTGGTTTTTCAATTTAATTGTGTGTACTACTTCCTTTTTTTCTGGTTCGCTTTCGTAGTCGTCAAACGTAAAATCTAATATCCCAACACAATAAACTGCCTTCAAATGATAATTCCATTCGCCCTTTTCGGCTTGCTCCCTAATGGGAAATGTCGAATAATAAATGGTTCTTTCTTTAAAATAATTTTGCTTTGCTTTTTGGAGTTCTACTATAAACTTTTCGCCTTTTTCATTTTCACAATAAATGTCGTAAATGGCTTTTCTATCAGCATCCGATTGTCCTAATTGTTCTGTGTTTTTAAAATTTAGATCTACAATTTTATTGGCTTGAGGCAACAGTGCATTCAGAAAATCTATCAGCAAAGGTTTGTTGACCTCTTCTCCAAAAATTTTTTTAAATCCAAAATCCGTAAATGGGTTGATGTATTTTGCTCTCATCGTTTTGCTCTAAAATATCGAGACAAATTTAAACATTTTTTGAAGCCCTTTGCTAAATTTGTTGTGTTTTGTTTGGCTTTTGGTTGTATTTAGGCTCTTTGATTATTATTCCAAAATAGAAAAAAATGAAATACATCAAAATATAATATTATTTTTCACCCCCCCTTAAAAATACTATCTAAATATGTTTCGATAACTTCATAAGGGTAATGAATGGAATTGATTTAACACTTTTTCTTTATTCTTTATTGAAATTCGTCGATTTTAATTCATTGGTAGGCTAGCAGTCGCAACGAAGCTCTAGCTGTTGTGCGAGGTTTTATTTTCTGTCAAAAAGTTTCATCTCGTTTTCTAATATTTTTTCAATACTAAAATACATTCCATCTATTTTGTATTTCCCTTTTTCAAACGCCATATAATCACAATTTCCAACTAGACTTTGTGAATTGTTTTGAAGTTCAAATAGATTTAGTAAAACATATTCGTGACTTACCGAAATTACGTGAAATCCTGTTTCACACTTTTCCCCATTACCGGATGAAATAATTGCTTCTATAATTTTATGAAATCTGTTTGATATATTTTTTGCTGATATTTCATCTCCTTTTAAGTGATAAATGTATGCAAGGAAATTCATTTGTCTTAAATCAAATGGGAATAAACTAATTGAGTGTTCGGCTAATTTTATAATTTCATTATAATCTTTTTCATTTATCTTATCACTTTGATAATACTTTTTAAGTTTTTCTTCGTCTGGCGATCTAAAATAAGAACTATATTTTTGGTTAAAAACATAGCCAAAATAAAGATGTCTATAATCTTCGTTATTCAATAGAGAATCATTGGATGTCATTCTTTCCAATAATTTTGGATAATAATAATTAGAGGATTTATCTTCAATATTTTTTTTAATTAACTTGTAATCTGGAATTTCATATTTTTTTACTTGGGAAAAAGTATTATTAGATAATAGTATTAAAATCGTAAGTATTAAAATTATTTTTTTCATTTTTTTCGTTTTTCAAAATCTCGCACAACGTCAGTCTGTGAAAAAACTTACCGTTAATTATTTATCAAAAATATTAAAAACTATGAAATAAAATAACATTTATTTATAATTTTTTTATAAAAAGAGGAACCAAATCCTCTTACAATGCTATCTAAAATCTTTTCGATAAACCCATAAGGGGTGTGCATGTAATCGGTTCCGTTCAACACGAGTTTAACTCATTGACTATATTTTTTATAGGTATTCGTTGATTACAATTCATTGCTCGGCTTTCAGCCGCAACGAAAGGCTAGCTGTTATGGGTTGTTTTTTCCTTTCTTGATAATGTTTCCCTCGTTGTCGTAAATGGTTATATAGTCGTCATTGTAAGTCCGACTTGTCACGCCAAGTTTGTCAAGCAGAGCATTTGCTTTTATTCTTGTCGAAGCCCACATTTCGTGTTTGTCGATAAATTCCCAGTCCCAAATTTCAGAAGGAATGTCGTCTGTCCATTTTTTAAACTTTAGCAACTCGTCCTTGAAAGATTTGTCTATTACACCTTTTCGGAAAATTGTCTCGAAACAAACGGGTGTAAATGCGTAGTCAATTTCTGATTCAAGTTCGGTCATTGGATTAAATACAGGTCCTGAAAGTTTCTCCAACTCTTTTGATGTCAGCGAAAAAAGAATTATTGAGTTTATCAAGTTTGTATAATAAAAGTCAACATACTTGTCGTATTCAATTTCTTCTTTGTCGACTGATGATTTGTCTGTCGAAGTCGTCTTACTACCAAATATTGATTTCAAGTTTATCTTCATTTCTGTCTGTCGTCAAAATAGCCCATAACCGAGTCACGCAGGGGAATTTCACCCCTGCGTTCTCACGGAACCGTGCTTGAAATGAAATTCGACGAAGTCAAAGTCTCCCTTCACACGGCTCTTCATAGTATTAAATCACACAAATATAATTATATTTATGGATATACCTATAACCAATGTAAGAATAAATTAGTTATTGGCTGTGATTTTGTTTCGTAATAATCAATCATCCCATTTCTGGTTGTTAATTGTTAGTAAAACTTACTATGCCTAGTCCTTTGCTCCATACTCATTACAAGTACTTCATCACTACTACGACTAGGTATGCCCCCTATATCTCAACCACATCCTTTGCTGTCTGTTTCCTCTTGCGATTTTACAGAACAATATAGAGTTCACTTGTTCCTTAAAACAGCCTATTGATGCGTCTTGCCAACTTAACCCCGGATGCCGTGTATTCAGTAATCAGGTTTCCAATACACTTGGTCATAGGTACAAACGTAACTACCTATTTTTGACATCGTCTTTTGCGCTTACGAGGCTTCGTCATTGGTTCACTCACGTTCAACTCACATAAACTTACCTACAGCATTCATAGATGCCGTTTTTCTTTGTCGCTCACCACACCATAGTTTCCTAATGATGCAGCACAAAGTGGTTTACGGATTATTTTTTAATGTTTTTTTGGTATCCGTGCATCCGCTTCGCTCAAGTAGTAACTACTCCTGAAAGTCGTCACTGAGAGACCTACTCTCATCTGTTTTTAAAGCATCAACAACTGCGTTGTTGTTCAAGTCACACACGTCCCGCAGCTTGGCGATGTGGCGGATTAAGGAAGCCTAAACTTTCGGTTAAACACTGACTTTGCAAGTACAAAACCAACTTCAAATTAAGCCTAAACCCGCCATATTGCCAAACTGCTGTTATATGACGCCCTTTTTTTTTTCATTCCATTTGGCGATTGCTATTATTCTATTTGCGGAAGCTATATTTCTAATTGCGGTTGTCATATTTCTTTCTGCGGATTGAATAATTCTAAATGCGGTTGAAATAAATCTAAACGCAAATAAGATAAAACTTATTGCGGTAGCAATAAGTTTGTTTGCGAAACAAACAATTCTTTTTGCGTTTAGTATATTTCTTTCTGCGGTTTGCATATTCTTAAATGTGGGGTGTACTTTTCTGTTTTGGGTTATGTTATTTTTTCGCTTTCTTAAATTCTATTCCTTTTACTTGTGCAAATTCTGGGCTTGATGCTCCAAAAAGTGATTTGATGTATTTCTTCACTTCGGTTGCTATTTCAACTAATCCTGTGTTGTCTGCATACAATGTGTTGTTTCTTGCAATTCTTGAATTGCTAATGTTGGTATATGCTGTTGCAACTTCGTTATTTTTAGCTGTTAAATTGATTTGCAATGCTGTAAGCGTTGCAGTTGCTAAAGCGGTTTCGTTTGGTGCATAACTTGGCTCTGAAATTAAAACAGATGTTAGACCTGACAAATGTTGTATTTGTTGGTCATACGATTGCTGACTTGTAGAAATGGTTGCTGGTGCTGGTGTGTTTGGGTCGATAGGCGTTGTAGCGGTTGATGCTCTTTTGCCTTGTAACTTTCTATTAAATCCTTTTGCATCTTTTATAACTTGAGCGGTTGCATCGGTAGTTTCTAATGCGTTTACTAATCGAGTTGATAACGCTTTTAAACCGCTGAAAGCGTTTACTCTTTCGTTTACTTTATTATTATATGCTGTGTTTTTGGTAATAACATCGGCTAAACTTGTTTGCGATGCTGTTGCAAGTGCGTTAAGTTGTGGTAACTTTAGTGCGTTTTTGGTTGGGTTGTAAGTTGCTCCGTAACCTGTTACGAATGAAATTAAATCTTGAAGATTTGCTACGTTTTTTGCGTGTCCTGTTTCTGATGTAGAAGCCATATTTTTAGTTTTTTAGTTGATTAATATTTATCAAAAATAATTAAAATTTAGTATTGTGAGAAAATTATTTTAATAGTTGAAACTTGCTCCAAAACCAATCCCCATATCGCTGTCATAATGTGTGGTTACTCCAAAGTTTCGTTTGATGATATAACGCAATCCTGCCATATATTCTTTGTCAGTATTCCACATTAAACTCATTCGTAGGCGTTTGGAAACTGGAATGTCTTTGCGTTCAAATTGTAATCTAAAATTTCCATCGGTAAAAATTTCGACTTGTGCTTTTATTAGCATTGGCATTGTGTATTCTAATCCTGCACTAAAAACAGAACGAACATCTTTGGTGCTTTCTTGCCCGAAAAGGTTTTTTTCTGTTTCGCCATCTTCCATTTTTCTGTATCGCCAATCGAAACCAACAAACGGCATTATCCATTGCATTTTTCCAATATATCGCCCAATGTGTGTTTCGGTTTCGTAGCCGTGATGGTCGTTGTAACCCAAACGCCATTCTGTGCCAATGCTCCAACGTGTGCTTTGATACATTGCTTCTCCATCGTTTCCGTTGGTTGCAAAATCATTTTCTGCCATAAAATGGAATTTTCTATCGTCGGCAAAAAGTTTGCGTTGTGCGAGTTTTGGATTTGGTATTTCGGGATTTGGTGCTTGATTTTCGTAACTTAAAACTCTGCCCATTCCGCTCATCATATGGTAGAGAATATGACAATGGAAAAACCAATCGCCCTCGATATTGGCGTTAAATTCTAAAACATCGGTTTCCATTGGCATAATATCAATGATGTTTTTGAGTGGTGCATAGTCGCCTTGTCCGTTTATTATTCTAAAATCGTGTCCGTGCAAGTGCATTGGGTGTCGCATCATTGAGCCGTTGTAGATTGTGATACGAACATTTTCGCCTTTTTTGATTAAAATTTTGTCGGTTTCGGAAACTACTTTGTTGTCTAAACTCCAAACGTAGCGGTTCATATTTCCTGTTAGTTCAAATTTCAATTCTTTTACAGGTGCATCTTTTGGGAGTGTTGTTTTGCTTGGCGATTTTAACATTGCATAATTTAGGGTTACAATATCCGAAAGTTTGTTGCTGTTATAATCGTCTTCGGTCATTTTCATATCGCCCATTTTGTCGTTTTTGGGTTTTGCTTCGCCTGTAATTTCTGGATACATTACTAAGTTCATATCCATTTGATTGTAGGACATACTCATTCCCATATCGTCTAAATCTCCGTTCATTTTCATCATATCGTTCATCATTTTCATACCCTCAAAATATTTTAATTTTGGTAGGGTAGAAGTGAGTTGTTTGATACCATCGCCCAAATATAAGGATGCGGATTTTGTGCGGTCTTCGGAAGTTACCAAAAATTCGTAAGCGGTTTTGTCGGCTGGAATGGTTACAACAATATCGTAAGTTTCGGAAACGGCAACGATTAATCTATCGACTTCCACAGGCTCAACATCGTTACCATCGTTGGCAACTACGGTAATTTTTCCGCCTGCATAATTAAGCCAAAAATAAGTTGATGCTCCGCCGTTTGAAATTCGCAAGCGTACTTTGTCGCCACCTTTGAACTGTGAAAGTTGGCTTTCGTTTTTTCCGTTGATTAAAAATTTGTTATAATAAACATCGCTCACGTCCATTGCGTTCATTCGTTTCCATTCGTTGGTTACTTTGGTTTTGAAATGACCTTGTTGGATTGCTTCGGAATAACTTTGTGTTGTTCCTTTTTGGATAGCGAACCAATCTGTTGCGTTGTGCAACATTCGGTGTACATTATCAGGATTTGCGTCCGTCCATTCGCTTAAAACAATTGGAATTGATGGCAAATTGTCAATTCCTTTTCTAAAAGTTGGGTCGGTTGCTTTTTTGAGCATTACAAAATTTCCGTACATTCCGATTTGTTCTTGCAATCCCGAATGACTGTGATACCAATGTGTGCCGTGTTGTATAATTGGGAAAGAATATTTGTGTGTCGTTTTGGGTTTTATTGGCATTTGTGTCAAATTAGGAACGCCATCTTCTTTGTTTGGCAAAAATAATCCGTGCCAATGTAATGATGTTTCTTCTTTTAGTTCGTTATGCACATAAATTTCTGCAATGTCGCCTTCGGTAAATGTTAGTGTTGGCATTGGGATTTGTCCGTTTACCGCAATGGCGTGTTTTGGTTTGTCTCCAAAAGTTACGATTGTATCACGCACATATAAATCGTAGCGAACGATTTTTTGAGCGAAAATGGATTGAGAAAGAAACAATATCAATATTACCGTAGGCAATATTGATATGTTTTTTATTTTTTTATTTTTCATTTTGATAGTTTCAATTAATTGAATTAAAAAGGCGAAGCCTTTTTGGGCTTCGCCAAATTAAATTTATTTGATAGTTTCTGTTACTTTTCCACAACTTAACATCATTGAACCGTAATAAGGATTTTTAACTACATTTTCTTTGCTTAACCAATTAGCACCTTTACCATTGTTTGCCATTGGGCAAAATTGGTAATAAGTTGGCGTTTCTTGTTTTGATACTTTGATTAAATCATACATATTTTTTGAAAGTGTATCAAAATGGTCTCTTTGGTGTTTTGCATCTTTGGTGTCTGCAATATGTTCGGCATCTTCTTTTATGTTTTTCAAAACTTTCATCCAAACATTGTGTTCGTCTGTTTTTAAAGTTTCCATTTTAACAGCGTTTATTGCTGAAAGTAATGCTGTTGCTTTTGCTGACGCAGTGTTACCATCTGTTTTTACTAACGCATCTTTTACAGCAAAATAATTATCGAAAACGGCTTTTAGTTGGTTTACTTCTTGAATTTCAACTTTTGGCGTTTCGGTATGGTTAGTGTGATTTGTCATTTCTGAATGTTTGGATATATCTGCTCCCGAAATAGCATCAATTTTTACAGGAACTTTTGCAACTCTATCGTATTGGCAACAACCTGGCAGTTTTGAATATGCGTTATCAGGTGCAAGAAATTTGTCGCTATCGTAACCACTTAATGCAATACGTTTTAAAATTGCATCTTGATTGGTTTTTTTACTATCGTAAGTTAAAGTTGCCATTTTCGTATCTACGTTCCAATCTACTTTGGCTATTTTTTTAAGATTACCTGCTTTTTCAATTGTTTTTTTGCACATATCACAGTTTCCATAAATTTTAACTGTTTCTGTTTTTGCGTTTTTAATTTGTGCATTGCACGATGTGAATGATAACAATATTGTAATTGCTACCAATATTTTTGATATTGATTTCATTGTAATAAAATTTTAATTTTTGTTAAATAAATAATTTTGACAGCAAAGTATTTGCTATCAACAAGACAGACTTATGGCTGTCAAAGATTGAAATTATTTTATTTTAGGAGGAAGCCAAACGGAAGTAAAACCCGAAGAAATAAAGGTTTTTGAATGATGAAATTTTGGTTTTTCGGCAGAAAAATCAAAAGAATTATTTTTAAATTCGATTTCGTAAGAAGAAATTAAACTAAAATTTATTGTTGTTGACGATGTGCAATTTGAGTGTCCGCATTTTCCGCCACAACTTTTGTCTTCGTCTTTCGAGTGTTGTTTATTGTTGCAACAGTCTTTTTTTTCTGTTTTAGAAGTTGTTTCTTTTTTGCAACACGATTTTTCGGTTTTAGTTCCACACGCAAAAGAATTACTTGGCATCAATAAGAAACCAAATAATGCAACTACTAAAATGTGAATTTTATTCATATTTATATCGATATGCCGCAAAAGTAATTAAATTACATCGATTTTATACTAATCAATTGTTAAAATATAGATTTATAATATTAAAAAAGGTGTTTGAAATTGTATAACAAACACCTTTAATTTGAATAATAATTATCCTTAAAACTTCATTCGTTGTATTCTTACAGCATTTAAAATAGCTAAAAGTGCTACACCAACATCGGCAAAAACGGCTTCCCACATTGTGGCTAAACCGCCTGCTCCAAGCACTAAAACAATTGCTTTTACTACAAATGCCAAAGTGATATTTTGCCAAACAATTTTTTTGGTTTGCTTACCAATGTTTATTGCCATTGGAATTTTTGAAGGCATATCGTCTTGAATAACCACATCGGCAGTTTCGATGGTGGCATCGCTTCCTAAACCGCCCATTGCAATACCTACGTTGCTTAATGCCACAACTGGTGCATCGTTTACGCCATCGCCTACAAAACAAACTGTTTCATTTTGGGCGATGATTTCTTTGACTTTGTTTACTTTGTCTTCGGGCAATAAATCCCCAAAGGCATTTGTAATTCCGAGTTTTTGAGCCACAAATTGCACTACTGTATCTTTGTCGCCACTTAACATTGTGGTTTTTATGCCTAATGCTTTTAGTTTGTCGATGGTGATTTGTGCATCTTCTTTTATGCTGTCTGCAATGGTTAAATAGCCCACAAATTTTTTATCATACGCTACTGCAATTAATGTGTAAACAATACTTTTTGGATCAATATCATAAGCAATAGAAAATTTATCCATTAGTTTGAAATTTCCAACTAACAATTCTTTTGCGTTTACATTGGCTTTTAATCCGTGTCCTGATATTTCTTCTACATCTTTTAAAACTATTGAACTATCAATTTTACCAACAAATTGATGAATGGCGGTTGCTACTGGATGTGTGCTTTGGCTTTCTAAAGCGTTGACCATTTGCAAGATTTCGTCTTTATTAAAATCGGTATTAAAAACAACTTCCTGCACTTTAAAAACGCCTTCGGTCATTGTGCCTGTTTTGTCCATTACTACGTTTTGAATGGTTGCCATCACATCAAGAAAATTACTTCCTTTGAATAGTATTCCGTTTTTTGAAGCCGAACCAATTCCGCCAAAATAACCTAATGGAATACTGATAACTAATGCACACGGACACGAAATAACCAAAAATACTAATGCTCTGTATAACCAATCTCTAAAAACATAATTATCTACAAAAAGCATTGGAACAACACAAATTAAGATGGCTAAAAGCACAACTATTGGTGTGTAAATTTTGGCAAACTTTCGGATGAATAATTCGGTTGGTGCTTTTTTGGCGGTAGCATCTTGCACCATTTCGAGAATTTTGGATAGTTTACTATCGGTGTAGGCAACGGTAACTTTTACTTGACAAACGGAATTTAGATTTATCATTCCTGCCAAAACGGTTTCGCCTTTGGCTTTTGTGTCGGGTTTGCTTTCGCCTGTGAGTGCCGAAGTATTAAACGAAGCCGTATCTGAAAGTAATTCGCCATCTAATCCTAGTTTTTCTCCTGCTTTGAGTTGGATAATATCGCCAATTTTAGCCGTTGATGCTTTGATAGTTTTGGCAACATTATTTTCGAGAATTGTTACTTCGTCTGGTCGCTGGTCGAGCAAAGTTTTGATATTGGCTTTGGCTCTTTTTACTGCTAAAGTTTGAAACACTTCGCCAACTGCATAAAATAACATTACTGCTACGCCTTCGGGATATTCGCCTATTGCAAATGCTCCGATAGTTGCAATACTCATTAGCAAAAATTCAGAGAATATTTCTCCTTTTCCAATGCTTGTAAATGCTTCTTTGACTACTGGAAAGCCAACTGGAATGTAAGCAACTACATACCAAATAATTCTTACCCAACCTGTAAACCACGATTGCGGAAAATAATTATCTAAACCAATAGCAATCATCAATAATACAAAACTTATGATTGCTGGTAAGAACATTTGAAACGTGGTTTGGTCTGAACCCGAGTGGTCGTGTCCATCATCATCTCCGTGTTCTTCGTGGTTGTGTCCATCATCTTTTGTGTACCCATCTTTTAATAAAACTGATGCACCTGCTTTGCTGTAAATTTTTTCTTGTTGGGTGCAGCAAATTTGTTTGCCTTTTGCATCGTATATATGTTTATGTTCCATAATTATTGATTGATTAAATTGGTTAATAATTTTTCTGAAAAATATGTTTTAGATATGGTGCTTGCTTCTTGTAAAAGTGATTTTGAACTTGGTTGCGTTTTACCTAAAAGTTGCATTGTTTTGGTTTCGGCTTCTTCATTTTTAAGAAATTCTGTTGCTTGTAAAGCATCTTCCAAAACTTTTATGCGTAAGCCACTATCTTTTATTTTGCCCAATTCGGCTATCATCCAACTTAATGCTAAAAAGTTATTTTTATTTATGGATAGAAAATGAGTAAGTTCTTTTGATGTTATTAATTGATTGAATGGAGAAGTTGTAATTTCTTCGGTAAGATATTTTTTTATAACTTCATCGGTTGTTTTGTTTGCAAACAATTCTACAACACCATTTAATGCTTGTGGATAAATGCTTAACCAACGTAATTTTCTGCGTAGTTCGTGTACATCTTCTTCTACATTATCAAACGTAAAAGTTGTTTTTTTAGTAAAATAAATTATATCTGTTATTTCATCTTGGTAATACTTTTGCATTGCCTTAATTTCTTTTTCTTCTTTAAGCCAATCTGCTTTTTTAAGACGCTTTTGTATTTTATCAATTCGTTTGCCATTGAGCCAATTTTCATTAATTAAAAGTTTGTTTAATATATTTAACTTCTCTTTTGATTTTTTTGCAATATAATCTTTTACTAATGATGGAATAGTGGTATTAGAAGCAAATTCTTTTTGAAAAGCAATGTAATAATCTACCGCACCCAAAGCATCTTCTATTTGCTTCGATTGTTCTTTTATTTTTTTAAAATCTTTTTTGTTATGCAATTCTGCATACATTTTTGATAGTCCTTCTATCATAAAAAAAGGCGTTCTCAAATCGTTAAGGTATAACCACAATGCAGGGTTTTCTTGACTATTAGCGTTATGTAAAAGTGTTTTTATTTTTTTGATTTGTATGTTAAATCTTTGTTTTGAACTGTTCATTTTTTTAAAATTTAATTGTTAATTTATTCTTTGTTTTTAATTGATTGTTTCCATTTTTCATACCACTTGTAATGTGGCAATGCTAGTAAAAAGAAGATTAAAACCGTTGCTACAATGGCTATTATAAACATATTTAAACCTACTGCAATGCCAATTGAAGCCGTACACCAAATGGTAGAAGCTGTTGTAAGTCCTTTTGGTTTGTTTTCTTCATCTTTAAAAATAATACCTGCACCTATAAACCCAATACCTGTAACTATACCTGTCATTATTCTTGCAATAGCAGATTTATCTTCGGTAAGGTGCGATGCGATGAGCATAAAAACACAAGCACCAACACAGATGGAAGCGTAGGTTCTAAGCCCTGCATCTTTGCCGTCTCTTTCTCTTTCATAACCTACTATTGCACCTAAAATAAGTGCAAGAATAAGTTTGGAAGAAATAATTAATTCGTTTATAATATCCATTTACTAATTTTTTTTTTTAAAACAGGCATAATTTTACTTATGCCTGCCATTAATTTATTCAGATGGTTCTGGATCTACTCCTGCATCAATTCTGAAAGAGATTTGACAAATAACGCCATAGGTTGTTACTTTTCCGTCTTTTACGTGTGCTTTGGTGTCTTTTACATACACCGAATCTACGTTACGAATGGTTTTAGAAACCTCGGTTACTGCATTTTGAATTGCATCTTCAATTCCGATTGCCGAAGTTGCTATCACTTCGATTACTTTTACTACTGCCATAATTTTCGTTTTTAAATGTTAATTATTGATTATTTATAATTGGAGATTTTTTTCTTCTTTTAATTCCTTTCTCGAAAAGTAAATATAATATTGGTAAAACAATTAAGGTTAGTAATGTTGCCGAAACTAATCCGCCAATAACTACGGTTGCTAATGGTTTTTGCACCTCGGCACCGCCACTAGTGGATAATGCCATTGGCAGAAATCCTAATGATGCTACTGTGGCTGTCATTAAAACTGGTCGTAAACGGGTTTTTGTTCCGATTAAAACGCGTTGTAATGGGTCGGTTATTCCTTCGGATTTGAGTTGGTTGAAATAGGATATAAGTACAATTCCGTTTAAAACTGCAATTCCAAATAAGGCAATAAACCCGATACCTGCCGAAATACTAAATGGCATTCCTCGCAACCAAAGTGCGAAAACACCTCCAATTGCTGAAAGTGGAATGGCTGTAAAGATGAGCAAGGATTGTTTCATACTGTTGAATGTAAAAAACAAAAGTACTAATATTAAGCCTAACGCCACTGGCAAGGCAATTGATAATCTTTTTGTTGCTTCTACCAAATTTTCAAACTGTCCGCCATAGGTAATATAATATCCTGTAGGAAGTTTGAAATTGGTTTCTAGTTTGGCTTGTATTTCTTCGACTACACTTTTTATATCTCGACCACGAACATTGAGACCAACAGTAATTCTTCGTTTTCCGTTTTCACGAGAAACTTGAACTGGACCTTGTTCAAATGCAACTGTTGCCACTTGTGAAAGAGGTAATTGTTGCCCGTTTGGTAATGGAATGAAAAGATTAGAAACATCAGTAATGTCAGTACGATAGTCTTTGTTCATTCGAACCACTACATCAAAACGTTTGCTTTCTTCATAAATTTTACCTGCGCTTTCGCCAGCAAAAGAGGAACGAATAATTTGATTAATATCTACAATATTTAATCCGTACAATGCAATTTTATTGTAATCGTATTTTATGGTTATTTGTGGTAAACCAGTTACTTTGTCTGCCTTTAAATCGCCAACTCCTTCAATTTTATTAATTTTTCCAATTAGTTCTTTTGCCTTGTTGTCTAAAACTTCTAAATCATCGCCAAAGATTTTGATGGCAATATCGCTTCGGCTACCTGTCATTAATTCGTTGAAACGCATTTGAATGGGTTGCGAAACTTCGATATTTGCACCAGGAATTTTTTCCATTTCCTCTTTCATCGCATTTGCCAAATCTTCCCAATTATCATAGTCGCCAGTCCATTCTGATTTGTCCTTTAGAACAATTATCATATCGCCACTTTCTATTGGCATTGGGTCGGTTGGGATTTCGCCACTTCCAATTTTTGCAACAATAGTCTTAATTTCTGGAAATTTTGCTTTTAGCATTTTTTCGTATTGGGTTGTAGTTTTTACCATTTGCGAAAGTGAACTTCCTGTCATAATAGTTGCATTGATTGCCAAATCGCCTTCTTCGATAGTTGGAATAAATTCGCCACCCATATTTTGAAAAACAATAACCGCAAAAACAAATAGTGCTAACGAAATGGCTAAAACTGCTTTTTTGAAACGTAATGCTCGGTCTAAAAATGGTGTGTAAATTTTTTCGAACCACGCCATCATTTTATCGCTAAAGTTGGGTTTGTGTTCGGTGTTTTTTGATAAGAACATTGCACTCATCATTGGTACATAAGTTAACGAAAGTATGAACGCACCAATAACTGCAAAGCCAACTGTCATTGCCATTGGTTTGAACATTTTGCCTTCTGTGCCCACTAATGCGAGGATTGGTAGGTACACAATTAAGATAATAATTTCTCCAAAAGCGGCACTGTTACGGATTTTTGAAGCCGATTTATATACTTCGCTATCCATTTCAAGTTGGGTTAAATTTTTTTGTCTTTTGAGTTTTTGTAAATGGTGCATTGTGGCTTCGACAATAATAACAGCGCCATCGACAATAATACCAAAATCGATTGCACCTAAACTCATTAGGTTTCCGCTTACGCCAAAGGCATTCATCAATATAACTGCAAAAAGCATTGACAGCGGAATTACAGAGGCTACGATTAATCCTGCTCGAAGATTTCCGAGAAATAAAATCAATACAAAAATTACTATTAATGCACCTTCTAAAAGGTTTTTAGTAACTGTTCCTATGGCGTTATCTACGAGTTTTCCTCTATCAATAAATGCTTCGGCAACAACTCCTTCGGGTAAGGTTTTATTGATTTGGATCATTTTTTCTTTTACCCTGTTTACTACTGCGCTAGAATTTTCGCCTTTTAGCATAAGTGCCATTCCGCAAACAATTTCGCCTTTTCCGTCTTTGGTTGATGCTCCGTAGCGTAGGGCAATACTTTCTTGAACTTCGGCTACATTTCGGATTAAAATTGGTGCACCATTTTTATTAGCAACCACAATATTTTCTAAATCTTTTATGCCTGTTGCCATACCTACACCACGAATGAAATATGAATATTGGTCTTTTTCGATATAAGCACCACCTGTATTTTGATTGTTTTTTTCGAGTGCATCAAAAATATCTGTGATGGTTATTCCAAAACTATTTAGTTTATTTGGGTTGACTGCGATTTCATATTGTTTTAGTTTTCCGCCCCAAGTACTGACCTCGGCAACGCCTTCAACACCTTGTAATTGTGGAGTTATAATCCAGTCTTGAATGGTTCGTAGTTGTACCGCATCGTATTTATTTTCATACCCTTTTTTGGCGTAAACATCGTATTGGTAAATTTCTCCCAGTCCTGTAGAAATTGGACCCAATTCAGGCGAGCCTGCATAGGCAGGAATGTTCTCTTTGGCTTGCGCAAGACGTTGAAAAATTTGTTCTCTTGCCCAATAAATATCAACATCGTCTTTAAAAACTACGGTTACTACTGATAATCCGAAACGTGAAATACTGCGTAACTCGATTACTTTTGGGATTGTTTTTACTGCTTGTTCAAGTGGATAAGTTATTAATTGTTCAACTTCTTGACTGGCTAGAGTAGGTGCTGTGGTAATAATTTGTACTTGATTATTAGTAACATCGGGTAAGGCATCGAGTGGTAAATTCTTGATAGAATAACTACCAAAAGCGATAAGAACCAACGTAAATAAGAGTATTATAAACTTGTTCTTGATACTGAATTGTATGATTTTGTCTAACATTTTCTTTGATTGAATTGATTAATGAACGTGTTCTCCGCCACCTTTCATAGCAGATAATAAATAGAAAGCTCCTTTGACTACAATTTTTGCATTTGCTGGAATTTCTTTTACAAATTTCACTTCTGTATAACCCAAATCGGTTGTACCAATAATTACTTCGACAGCTTCAAAATGTACTTCGTTATGTTCCTCTTCTTCTCCTTCTTCGTGTTCAGAATGTGCTTCGCCTTCTTTATGTTCGTGTGCTTCTTCGGTTTTTGCTTTCTTCGGTTCTTCGTGGTGTTCTTCTTGAATAAAAACAAAATATTTTTCGCCATCTTTAACAACGGCATCTTTTGGCAAAGCAGGAACGGTGGAATTGTTGATGTTGATATTGGCAGAAACATACATTCCCGAAATTAAACCTTTTGCATCATTAGCATTGATTTTGGCGTGAACTGCAACGGTTTTACTTTCGTTAGAAAACGATTTATTGATGCCGAAAATGGTTGCTTTTATTGTTTTATTTCCTTGATTTGTCAATATAAAATCGATGGTTTGCCCAACGGAAATAGTACCTAAATCTTTTTCGTAAACATTCAAATCGAGGTGCATTTGGCTGTTGTCAACTACTTCAAAAAGTGTTGTTCCTGTTTCTGCAAAAGCTCCTTTGGTAACACTAATTTTCCCCACATAACCCGAAATAGGCGAAACAATAGGAATTAATGAACTGCTAGAATTTAAACTTACATTTAATGCTTGCAGTTTGGTTTTGGATGCTTGCGCTCTTGCTCGTTCGACCGCTAATTTTGATTTTACTTCTTGAAAAACTTTACGAGGATTTACGTTTTCGTCGCTCAATGTTTTTTGGCGGTTGTATTCTAATTGCAAATATTCGATGTTCGCTGTTGCCGATTTGTAATCTTCTAACATTTCGACAACTTCAAGATTTTGGATAGTTGCCAAGGTTTTTCCTTTGGTTACAAAAGTGCCTTCGAGTACATAAATATCTTTGACAACTCCTGAAATGAGTGTCGAAATATTCGCCATATTTTGTGGCGGAACGGTTGTATAACCGTTTGCTTTAATAATGGTATTTAGATTTCTGTTTTCTAAACTTCCTGTTACTATGCCAACGGTTTTAAATTGTGCTTCGGTTAAAGCTACTTCGGTTTTGTTTTCTTCTTCTGTGTGTTCTTCTGTTTCTACTTTTTTGTCATTGCAGGAAGAAAGAATAAAGAGAAAAGAAAAAACTGATATTATTAATTTTATATTTTTCATAATCTTAATTGTTATAAATTGATGGAAATTGTAATTGAATAGCACTTTGATTATAAGCGTTCAAGGTTTCAGCATATTGTTTTTTAATATCGATGGCTTGATTTAGAAAACTGATATAAGTAAAATAACTCATATCGCCATTTTCATAACTTTTTTGTGCTGTATTTATGATTTGCTCGGCAAATTGTAAACCTTCGTTTTGATAGTAATCTAATCCTTTCTTTTGCTTGTCGAGTTCGTCTTGCAATTGCTGATTTTGAAGTTTTAAAGTCAATTTGCTTTTTTGCAATTCGAGTTCTGATTGCGAAATACTTATTGCTGATGCTTTTGCCTTTGCAGAATTTACGTTTCCGAAAAGCGGAATTTGAAGTCCTGCTGTAAAACCTTGAAACAAAGTTTTTGTGTCAATGCTTTGTGCAAAATAACCCAAACCGAGTTTAGGCATTTTTTGTGCTTTGAAAGTATTGGCTTCTTTTTGATATACTGAAATTTGTTGTTGGTAATATTCGGTTACGATATTTTCAACTTTGGAAGTGTTTTTAGTTGTGTTTTCATATTTGAAAACAACTTTGTCATTCGGAACAATATTATCTTCTGTGTTTAGAAAATATTGAAATTGCTTTTGATAAATGGCTAAATCGTAATCGATTTGGGCTTTTTGAGTTTCAATTTCTTTAACTTTTGCTTTGGCACTTATTACTTCTATATTTCCGCTTTCGCCTGTTTTGAAACGTAGTTCTGCGTTTTTTAGAAACTTGGTATAAATGTCATTCAGTTCAACATTGAGTTTTTGAATTGATATTCCGAATAAATATTGATAATAAGATATAGTAACTGCTTTCTCAATTTCGTATTCAGAAATTGCTTTTCGTTTCTCGGCAAGTTTTGCTAATTCTTCTTGTAGTTGACGATTGGCTTTTGTGATTTTTCCAATAGGAAAATATTGTTGTACCGAAACGTTATGGTCATAACTTACGCTGTTAAATTGTCCGCCTTGATATTGCACTTGTAAAGGGTCAATTTGAAAAGCTGTTTTTTTGAGAATAGTTTGCTTTTCAATTTCTTTATCGGCAATTTTTAAACCTATATTATTGGCTTTAGCCAATGATATAGCTTCTTCTAAAGTTACGGTTTGGTTTTTTTGGCTGAATGTTTTTGTAAAAAAACAAATAGCAATAAAAACATAAATATATTTTTTCATTGATTTTAAAATTAGTTTAATAAAATAAATATTCGTTTTTGGTGCGAAGCACCAAAACGGTTATTTTGTGCGAAGCACATTTTTATTAACTAATTTTGGGTGGTTGCCAAATTTTATCGGCAATTTTTTGGATGTAGATTGTTTCGTAGGAACTTATTTTTTCCTTTTGAAATGTGAAGATATTATTTTCTTTAAAGGAAACTAATTGCGTTTCAAAGTTTGCTAATTGTACTCCGCAACACGCACAAGTACAAAATGGTGGACATAATTCTGAACTGTGATTGTGTTTTTCGTGGTTGTCCTTTTCAGTAATTTCTGTTTTGGTTTTGTCGTTACATTCTACTGTATCGCCACACGGTAAAACCGATAGCGTTAAAATTAGAATAGAAAAAAGTAACCAAAAATTTTTCATAGTTGCAAATATAACTATTTTGAAATGTGAACGTTCTTTTTTGCAGGATTTTTTGGGCGGTTTGTGTAGCTCAAGGGTATCATATAACGTTTGAGTGTTTGCGAAGAGGCGGTTAAAAAAGCCTTTACTTTCCCTTAAACACTGGCTTTGCAAAAAAGCACAATCTTTAAATTAATCCGAAAGCCGCCTTTTTGCAAACACGCCGTTAGCTGTAGCCTTTTTTCTGTCGGTTAGTTCAGAAATGTAATAATTGCTTCTCCATTTTTTGTTGCGTCTGCAAAAACATTTTGTAATGTCGAAAAACCGTCAGCAACATAATCAAATGCATCGTCACCTTCGTCCCAAATTGTAGGATAAACTTCTAATTCGGTCATTTTTTCAGGATTAAACTTTTGCTTTAAGTCTGCAATAGTAATTGTCGATATTTCACTATTTAATTCAGCAACTTGTTCAGGTGTCAAGTAGTGAGCTGGACCATAACCTAAATCTTGTTCTTCGTCAATTAGTTGTCCGCTAAATAAAACTCTAACAAGATCATGTTCAGCAGTTGCTAAACTCTGTCCTGTTAGTAAAAATATTATTCCATCCCACGATTTGTCAATATCAACTAAATTTTCGTTTTCCGTTTCGTCATCATAGATTTTATCTTCCAATAATGAACTATCTTTCAAATATTCTTCAAGTTCAGATTTTGTCACTCGAAGTAAATTTCCAATCATACTCATAATTCAATTTATTTTATTGTTTAAAATTATCAATTCTGTTTGTGCGTTTTGTGTCAAGGTTACAGCTAATCGAGTCACGCAGGGGAATTTCACCCCTGCGTTCTCACGGAACCGTGCTTGAAAGTCTCCCTTCACACGGCTCTTCATAGTACTAAATCACACAAATATAATTATATTTATGGATATACCAATAACCAATGTAAAAATAAATTAGTTATTGGCTGTGATTTTGTTTCGTAATAATCAATCATCCCATTTCTGGTTGTTAATTGTTAGTAAAACTTACTATGCCTAGTCCTTTGCTCCATTTCCATTACAGAAACTTCATCACTACTACGACTAGGTCTGCCCCCTATATCTCAACCACATCCTTTGTTGTCTGTTTCCTCTTGCGATTTTACAGAACGATATAGAGTTCACTTGTTCCTTAAAACAGCCTATTGATGCGTCTTGCCAACTTAACCCCAGATGCCGTGTATTCAGTAATCAGGTTTCCAATACACTTGGTCATAGGTACAAACGTAACTACCTATTTTTGACATCGTCTTTTGCGCTTACGAGGCTTCATCATTGGTTCAGAGCTACGCTCGCCTCCTTCTAAATAATGTGTTTTTACACATTATTTCTCGGACATGTTCAACTCACATAAACACACCTACAGCAATCTTGTTGCCGTTTTTCTTTGTCGCTCACCACACCATAGTTTCCTAATAATGCAGCACAAAGTGGTTTACGGATAATTTTTTAATGTTTTTTTGGTATCCGTGCATCCGCTTCGCTCAAGTGATAACTACTCCTGAAAGTCGTCATCGAGAGACCTACTCTCATCT